>PNAR01000162.1 GCA_003169715.1 Acidobacteriaceae bacterium
CCTGCCGGGATCTTCACGCTGTTTCGTTCGCGCCCTTCCATTTTCTTAAACACAAGAGCACGTTTTTTCGATTCGCCGTAGAGCTTCTGGGAATAAATCAATTGGTTGTCGAGCCATACCGAAGCTTCCGCTTCCGCGAACTGATATTCGATCTGCAATTCCAAAGTTGCGCTGGCAAGCGGCGGCACCGCAGTTGCTTTAACGTTCTGCAAAGAGGCTGGCGCCTTTATCCCAGGGTCCGATTTCGCAGCCATTGTGGGTGGCTGTACTGTTTGCGGAGCCGCCTCCGTGATGGCTTTAGCAATGGCTTTGGTTTTAGGCCTCGCCGCAACTTTCACTTTCGTTCGTCGCTGTTTCGGCTGAACCGTCGGCGCAATATCCTCTCTCTGGGTGTCTGTGTCATTCGAGAATGATGGCGTGCCAATCCGCGGATTGGAGTCTTGTTTGTTGGTTTGTGCCTGAAGAGCCGCGGTGTTCAGCGGCTGCGCAGGCAACACCGAGGGTTTTTTCGAATGGATGATTTCGAATCCGATGAATGCAATCGCCAAAAACAAAATGCTTGCCGCGGAAAGAGCGATTTCCTTCGGCATCAATCTCGACTTCACTCTAGTATTTTTTTTAACTGCTGCCGCTATAGGCTTTATTGAATTCGATGCTTTAGCCCGTTCCGGTGTGAGAGTTGGGGTCTGAGATTGCAGCTGCGAAGATAATTGCGGACGAAGCGCCATCGAGAGCCGCGGCGTCGGAACTTTGATTACTCCGGTCCCTTCGGGATTCGTGATGCTGGCTAGAGAAGCTGCCGTCTGGTTCGTTAACTCATGGCGTTCACGCAATCGCTGTATATCTTGCGCCATCTCCATGCCACTTTGATATCTCTGTTCTGGATCCTTAGCGATGGCCTTCGAGACCAACCGATCCAGCTCAGCGGGAAACTCTGAGTCAAATGAAGTCACCGGTAGTGGATCGCGATTTACCACTTTGAAGCTTACCGTCGCAGTACTATTCCCCTGAAAAGGCCGAAATCCGGTGAGCATGCTGTAGAGAATTACGCCGAGAGAAAATAAGTCAGACCGGGCATCCGCATTTTCACCACTCAGCTGCTCGGGCGCCATATAGGCTGGGCTTCCCAACACCTGCCCTGGCATTGTCATCAATCCCTGATTAAGCTTTGCAATCCCAAAATCAGCGATCTTGACGTGTCCGTCGAGAGTGACCAGAATGTTCGCGGGCTTGATGTCACGGTGAATCACACCTTGCGCGTGGGCATAGTTCAGCGCTTCCGCAATTTCCTGGGTAATTTGGAGAGCTGGTCCAAGAGGCAGCCGGCGGTTGCTCCCCGCAAGAAATCTATTGAGAGGCTGGCCTGCCACGAACTCCATAACGATATAAGGCTCGTGGGTTTCTTCCTCTTCGCCCACATCGAAGATAGTTACGATGCCTGGATGTGAGAGGCGGCCCGCGGCTCGAGCCTCCAGAAAAAAACGCTCGCGAAATTCCGTCTCCTCTTCGATTTCTTGTGTGGAAAGCGAGATAGTCTTAATGGCCACGACCCTGTCAATTTTAGGATCATGCGCCTGATACACCAACCCCATGGCGCCGCGCCCGATTTCGGCGTCAATCTCGTATCGGCCTAAACGTGTTCCAATTCCGGTTTTCATGCAGGGGTTTACTTCTCAGATGTTAGGTCCTTTTAGTTGTATGGTCTGCATAGAACCTTACAATTCCCTATTACTGCGGTAACCGTATTCAAAACCGTTGGAGTCGGGTTACCGTGGACAATCTCTGGGTTTCCTGGCCATTACTTCGTAAGCGCAACCGGCAGCGTTGGTATTGAGCATTAGGTAACGCCGCTCTTACGGTAATTCTGCCGCTGCCTCCCGTCCTAGCCCGGTCTTCGCCGCAAGATCAGGTCTCCTTTGTTAGGAGGCAACGCGAAAGGAAACTCAAAAATCTTATCTTTGAGGGGAACCCGCAAAATGAATCCCTCTTGTGGTTTCCACTTCCCTATCCATTTGCCTTTCGTGTCGAAGAAAATCCATCCACCGGTCGTTGTATTTCCGGAATTGAGCGTCGTACGGCGAAGGCTATAGAGGCTTATAAATCCAACGAGATCGGTCATGTCTTTTAAATGAGATTGGAGCAATGACTCCTTTTCTTGTCTCTTCTCGGGATGCTTACGCACTTCGTGGTCCGTTTGATCGCCCAGATTATCAATGTCATTTTGAATCCGCGTCGTTAGATCATCCGGATCAAGGGTCTTGTTGACGACCTGAAAATGATTAACAAACTCCAAGGTGATGAAACCGGAATCTAATTCGAGGGACTTTTGTCCGGTGTAGCGCGCGTCCAGCCGAATAGTGAATACAGGAATCGGCCGGTGCCGAACCTTTTCCAGTTCCTGCGAGTCAATGGCAATAGCGACCTCGAAAACGTCATCTTTCAGGGTGTAGACATATTTACCATCGGCTGTACGAGAGAAAGTTGAGCCGCGCATGCCTGCCGTCCAACGCACAACCGGATTCCCCTGAGACTTTTGAGTGGAGGACGAGGCGGTACCGATAAAAATTGCCGGCAATAGCAAAAGCGGAAGAACGGACACGAACTTTGGAAAGGTGTCGGAGAACTCGGACATTCAATTGAAGTAAGACTACCGGGGGATACGGGATACCGCAATTATCAATTGAAATGTGTCTAAGACTCGTGGAAGTGTTTGATTTAGGACTGGGTAACGACGATCCCAATAATTTTATCGTTTATGGACTCGGCCAAGGCTTTGGCCTGCAGGAGCGAGGTTCCACCCATGACTTCAAATTCTATATTCATCCCAGCAAGGCACGAGACGGTTTGGTGAAACAAATCTAACTTTATTCGGGGCTTGCCGTCTTCGCCAGAACTGGCCAGGAAACGGCAATTACTTTTTTGGACATTGGGACTAGCCACGGCTCTCTCCAATTCGCCTTCCTTTCTCGCTCGTGCGACAGGCGCGACCTTCGGGATTTACGAACACCAATGACTTATCCACTAGACCACATCCAAAGGGTAAAACGGCCAAATTTAGCCTGCTTCTTGCAATTAATCTCCGGCCGAGTTCTGTTTTGGTCTGCTCAAAATCGCCAGCATGAGATGTTAGTTTTTAGATGACGGTTACCTTGAAAATAGCTGCCCTTTAGTTTTCGGGTTTTCGCGCAAATGCAGATGGCATGGATGCATCCGCCTGGTGTGGTTTCATCATCAGAAATAAGGGGTGGAGGTGGATTATGCAAAGCAGGGCAAGATTTCTCGGTCATTCGATTCACCAAATGCTAATCGTTTTCCCCTTGGGATTGTTGGCAACCGCCGTTGCGTTTGATGTTGTCGCTCTCTTAAGAGGCAATCCATTTTTCTTCCACATGGCGTATTGGATGATTGCCGCCGGAATCCTCGGCGGTTTAGTGTCCGCAATTTTCGGCACCATAGATTGGCTCGCAATTCCCTCTGGCACGCGAGCAAACATGATTGGCCTATGGCATGGCGGCGGAAACCTGTTGGTGGTGTTGCTGTTTGCGGCGAGCTGGTTTCTGCGGCGTCCTGATCCGAATGTCCCAGGCACGGCCGCGTTAATTCTCTCTTTTGCCGGCGCTGGGTTATCGTTGCTCACGGGATGGCTTGGGGGAGAATTGGTAGATCGGCTCGCAGTTGGGGTTGATCCCGGCGCACATCTGAACTCCCCAAATTCGTTGTCAGGACGTCCGGCAAATGAAGATGCAACCGTTGCTACTAAGTTGAAACGCGCCGCATGAAACAATAATGCGTAGCTTGAACGCGTTCCGCACGACCGCTGTCGGTCGCTGAAATGCGGTTGACAAGACTCTCGATCCAGACTGGCCGCGCATCCGCATCAACGCTTCGCACTGTCGGGCGAATTTTATCCCCTGACGCCCCCGCGAATACGCGGTTGCGATCATCAATCGCAGAATTTTAACCTCCTGTTCATCTAAGAAAACTTATAGTCTTAAAGTTCTGTAATGACTGGGTTACGACATAAATTCGGTGCCGCAGAGGGTTCAATCTGGCGAGGCTCGACCTGGAGCGCAGCCGCCTGCGTGGCCTTAATCCTCTGCTGGAGTGTTTCTTGCTGCGCACAGAAGGAGCAATCGCCTGCCTCGGAACAAGCGGCAGAAACTCCTTCTTCCGAGCAATCGGCTGAGACTCCAGATCTTAAGGCAGAGTCAATTTTTCCCCATTTCAAGAATGGGCCTTTCTGGATTTCCGGACAAATGAATTTCATTTTCCAGACCCATCCTGACTTTCCCGCGGAATACACGGGTAAAAATAGTCTGCTTCCGCGCTACGAAAAAGCAACGTCGCGCGTCCTGACTTTGTTCGCGGGAGTAAGGCTCAATAACTCCACCGAAGTGCTGGTGGATGTCGAGGAGACCGGCGGCGCGGGACTGAGTCAGAGCCTAGGGATTGCCGGCTTCCCGAATCTTGATGTCGTCCGAAATCCTCAAATCAGCAAAGCGCCCTACCTTGCCCGAGTTATGGTTGACAAGGTTTTTTCATTCAGCAAAGACGAGGTTGAAAGCGACCGAGGTCCGCTTTCGCTTTTCGATCAACTGCCGGTGCGCCGCCTGGAAATTCGGGCGGGCAAGTTCGGCATGGTTGATTTTTTCGATCAGAATTCTGTGGGATCAGACAGCCATTTGCAATTCACCAATTGGTCAATTGATGACAATGGCGCCTACGATTATGCCGCCGATACTCGCGGCTACACTTGGGGATTTGTAGCTGATTACGAAAATCGAAACTGGGGCGTGCGGTTTGGCGAAGCGCTCATGCCCAAAGTCGCGAACGGAATTGATTTTGAATGGAATCTTCATAAAGCTCACGCCGAAAATGTAGAACTCGAACTGCGCCACGGATCAATTCCAAAACAATCTGGGGTGATTCGCCTGCTCGGATTTTCCAACCACGCCAACATGGGAGTCTATCGCGAAGCCGTTGCGTTGTTTGAAGAAGGAGCGATCGCTGCTCCCGATATCACCGCTCACCCGTGGCACACCACGCAAAAATATGGATTCGGAGTCAACCTTGAGC
>PNAR01000205.1 GCA_003169715.1 Acidobacteriaceae bacterium
CCAGTGGGCGCGGGCTGCATAGATCCGGCTCGTGAGCTGAAAGTTTGCGGGATCAAATTGAAACACCGAAAGGCTGCCAAACTGGGCGCGCTCCGGATCAAACAGCTGATAATAATAAATCGTGGAGTGTTCCCCGAAAATCCATTTCCGGTCGGGATTTAAATACGTTTGGGGCGGCTTGCCCTTAATCCGGTTCCGCAACGCGTCCTGCCGCTTATTAGCGCGCGGCAGATAAAACTGGTCAAAGAAGAACAACCCGCCTGCGATCAGAGTTGCGGCAATCAACAAGGGAACGATGATCCTGTAAACGCTGATCCCCGTAGCCTTCATGGCAGTGATCTCATTCGTCCGCTGCATCAATCCCAATGTGATCAGGACGGCCAAAAGGATTCCGTAATGGCTGATGTTGTAGAGAAAATATGGTGTGACGTTCCACAAATATTCCCCCACCACCACGGGCGAAACGTGATTTCGCAGAATATCTCCGAGCAACTCGAACAGCGTGAATACCAAAAGCAGCATGATAAAAGCAGAGAGCACCAATGCGAGATTTACAAAAAAGTCTCTCAGAACATAGTCATCGAGAAGCATCGGGAAACGTGCGCTGAATACCCGTCGCCGTGACGCGACTCGTTCGAAGGCATCTCTATTGTCGCCATTGCGGGGACTCTTCCTTCTCTCATGCGGTTCCTTCTTGAAGGGATTCCGAATACGCAGTGAACCAATCTCAAAAGGCCGGCGTTCCACTCTCCATAGCAAAAATGCGCCCAGCACGAGAAATACAATGTCCGCGAGCCATACCCCCAAACCTGGGGGAACCTTCCCCTGTCTGGCCAGAGAAATTCCGAACAAAGATACAAAGTAATAACCGAAAACCAGCAGGATCGTCATCACGAACCCGCTGGACTTGCCTCCCTTTTTCGAGGACAGCCCAAGAGGAATTCCCACCAGCGCCAACACCAGGCACGCCGTTGGCAGAGCGAAGCGGCGATGCAATTCGATGTAGTACCAGCGCGAAAGAGCCGGATTCCGTTTCGTTCTAGCCTCAGAAAGCAAGTTCCGCGTGGACAATTGCGTCAGAGGAGCTGGTTCCTGTTCTCGAACATTTTCCTGTTGAGGTAACGCAATTGGGAAGTCTGTCTGCTGAAAGGTCGAGACCTGGTAGTGATCGGGAGACGCGGCGTCAACTTCGTGCACAGAGCCATTCGTCAAATGAAGTTGCAGAGTATGCGGACCCTCGCTGATTAAAATTCCTTGCTGCGCCATGGTAATGCGAGGGGCGGATGGATTACTGATATCGGCGATGAATACGTTCTTCCATATCGCGGCCTTCTGTGCCCCTTTCACATCCTGCACATAAAGGACTAGCTTGGGGAATCCTTCGTAAAAAACCCGGGGCTGCACTTCAAAAGATACTTGCGACCCCTTCAGCCTGTCCTGTAAGCCACTTAGGGCAGCCTGCGAGCGGGGCACCAGATAGGCTCCGTTGAAAAGTGCCAGCGCCCATGCGCCAGCAACAAAAATAGAAATGATTGCCAGGAACGACCAGACGCCAATGCCGCTCGCCCGCATCGCCGTGATCTCGCTGTCCGCGGCGAGACGGCTCAGCCCAATCAGAATTCCTACGAGGACAGCCATGGGAATGGTGTAGGTGAGCGTGGAAGGCAGGCTTAAGAAAAACACTTCCGCCACCGAAGCCAGCGGTGCACTATTGCGGATAATCAACTCGAGAATGTGTCCCAAATCGCGCGTAAACAGCACAAACGTGAAGACGCCGAGCCCGATCAAGGCGTGGGAGGTAACTTCGCGCAAAATATAGCGAGTGAGAATCCGCATCGGCGGCAGCTTGCAAGGAAGTCTAGCATGTCAAAAGTACTCAGTTTCCCCGTATCCTCCGGACGGTGAGCTAGAAAGCACCGTAGAGGTTCGGTGGTTAGTCCAGCGTTGCGCGTCGCGGACTTTTTACTTCTTGAAGCGTCTCGCAAATGCCGCCAGTGTCACCACAGTTCTATTACGCTATTGGTCGTATTACCTCCGTAATGTGCACCAAATTGCCCTTACCCATTAACCTGAAGTGGCAATCGGAATTCCGGGAGCCACCTATCCTCACCGCCGAAACAACTAAAGGGACCCGCACCGCGTCTGCCCGTGCGTTCATCCATAGCCTCAACATTCTTATTAAGTATGTGCGCCTGTACGGTTTCGACCATAAGCGCACTACCGGCCAATTTGAAATTACATGGAACGAGTTGCAGCAAGGTCTTCCCAAAGATCGGGATGGAAACTTTCTGCTTGGAGTTGCGGAAAATCGCCTTCTCCTGGATGGCATTGCTCTCGAGTCCGGACAAGCCGAGCAAAGTTTCGCGAAGTTGCTGACCACCGCCGGCCTGGCGAGCATTCATTTTTCCAACCACGTTACCGTTGATGATTTCGCGCAGCTCGTAAAAGCATTCTCGACGGCTGGTTCCAAAGCCCAGGACATCACCAAACAAATCAAAGACACTTTTGGAAATAATAAACAGGCCAGCATCAGGATCAACGAAGTGAAGTTCGTTGCGGCCGATCCCGCGACTGGGGATGTCAGTATCGCCGCCCAAATTGCGGCGCAGTCTCTTGGCCCTGAATTCAAGCAATGGCTAAATGATCCGCAAAAGCTCATGCAGCTAATCGCCGCAGCCGAAGGCGCTCACAACGCAGGCGCTGGCGGGGGTGGAGGCGGCACCGGACCTAGCATGCCTCCCGGAAGTTTTCCCAACCCATCTCCCGGAGAGCAATCATCCGGCGGCGGAGGTGGTACGGGGACGGGTACCGGCGGTAACTGGAGCGGCGGCGTAGTTCCCTTGCAAGAGGAAGAAGTCATTCAAGCGATTCGCCTGCTGACCAGGTTCGGCGAAGTGGGCAGCGATCCTTCCGCGAAAACCGACGCCCTACAGGGCGAAATCAGCAAGACCGACGCCAACACCAAAATTAATCTACAGCTGTTGCTGCAAAGCCTGGCCTCCACGGTTCCCGCGCAACAGACCGACACGCCTCTTCTAATGAAGGCTGCCGAACACATGGCAATTCGCTTCGCCCTGGAACGCTTCCAAAAAGGTGAAGTGAAAGTCAACGCGGTCCACCAGATGCTCGAGCACATGAGCCGGCAGATGGACAGCTTGCGCCAGATCCTGCGATTGCAGGAAGACAAAATGAGCAAGGCTGGCATCCTGGTGGAATCCCACGCCGACATTCTTGATCGAATGTTCTGGGCCGAGGTTCCCGACGCTGGCAAGAAAAGCGTGCTGCTGTCCGACGAAGCGCCCTGCGTCCCCGCTCGTAACGTACGACAATTCGTAGAGCTCCTGCTCGACCGGGACGAGAAAGAAACAGCTTCGGACATTCTGCGGAACTATGCATCGTGCCTGAACGCCAAAGATCCTGAGCCTCGCCGCAAGATTGCCACCGGTATCGGTCAACTCGCCGATCTCTTTGCCAGTTCGGATGAAAAACTGCTGGGGGCTACTGTTCGCGCCCTCGCCGACGCTCTGGTTAAGGAACCGGATTCGGAGATGCAGAGCCTCTTGAGCGCGGCCTTCGTCCGCATGAGTTCTGAAGCAAGCGCACAAAAGCGCTATTCCGCGCTAAACGAAGTTTGTGACGCGATGGACACGGTCGCAAAACAGCGTCCTGTACTCGCCGATGATTTGCGTCCGCGCATCGGTATCGAAAATCGCTTGCCTGAATTTCTCGAAGAAGCGCTCCGTCTGCCGCAAGTTCCGCCTGAGTTGGTCATGGTATTGCGCCGCACATCGCAGGCTGCCATTGAGCATCTCGCCGATCGCTTTTTCCGCTGCATGCGTCGTGATGAATGCGACCGCATGGTGAATCTCGTTAAAGATCTGGGACCTCCGGGAATGGCGCACTTGCGCGAGATGTTGCGCATGGGGCCGCCACGTCAGGCCTCGTCAGTGATTGGTTTGCTCAGCCGCCTCGATGTTCCAACATTGTTGGAACTGCTGCCAACCCGCCTGCCCGAGTGGAATCGCTTTTATCACGATTTGGTCGTCCGCCAGATTGCGTATGGCGCCGCTCCAGATCGCGGGCGCTCACTGCTGGAGCTTCTGGAAATTCTCGATCCGCTGGTGTTGCCACAGGCCCTCGATGAGATTGGCATGAGTGGCGACAGATCGGCAGTTCCGCCGCTGATCGTGATGGCGGAGTCCGGAGAAACCGAAGGCCGCTCTCCATTGCTTCAACTAAAAGCTGTGGAATCTCTGGGAAGACTGCGTGAAGGCGACTCGATCACGGTTCTTCGAAATCTGCTCGAAGCGAAGAAAATGTGGAAGTGGATCCATCCGCGCGAATTGAGAATTGCGGCCGCGCAAGCGCTCACCAAGATTGACCCGACTTATAGCAGCAAAATTATGGCGGAAAGCGGCTTGGAGCCTGCGGAGCTCGCGGTGGCAGCCCTTGACGCCGCCCCAGCCTGCCCGTGGGTACGGCAGCGGCGATATGAACGCATTGCGCTGAGAAAACCGATTTCCGCGACCATTAGCAGTTCATGGGGAAAATCGGGCATCTCGGTTCACGAACTCAGTCTGGGCGGCGGGATGGGCACCAAGCAAGACAATCTCCGTGTCGGCTCGGAAGCTTCTCTCGATATGAAGGTTGGCATGAGCCACATCCGCGCCGACGTATTGTTGCGCCGCGCCAGGGTGAATGAAGTAGGATTCGAAATCGTAAATACCGATCTCGAAAGCCGCTATCGCCTGCGCCGCATTCTGCTCGAAACCATGGGCAACACTCCCGACGAAAAGAAAGAGGAGTGGAGCGATATCCGGAAGAGCTGACCCCTCTTAAGCAATAAAAAGCCTCTACCAGCTTAGAGGCTTTTTCTTTGCAGATCGTGAATTACTTCACCTTTACGATGATGATCGCCAGCGTGTAAAGCGCCAACGACTCGATCAAGGCCAGACCGAGAATCAGCGCGAAAGAAATTCCAGGACGCGCAGCAGGGTTTCTCGCCAACGCTTCCGTAGCCGCCGCCGTCGCCCGCCCCTGCCCAATCCCACAACCAGCAGACGCAATCGCCATGGAAAATCCCGCGCTAAGCGCAACCCAATTCACCGGATTCGAAGTGCCTCCACCCTGTGCGAATGCCGGTACCGCAAAGCACATGACCGCCAGCACCATAAATACATAACTCATTACACGCATTGTCGTCTCCTCTTCCTTTTTATGAAATTCCGCCAGTGGGTGGTTGACGTTACCGTGCAAACGCCCTCACGCTGAACGGATGTAACAACAGTTTCGAGTGTCAGGTTTCGGGTTTCAAGTAAAAGGCTGAAAGTTTAAAAATGGCCCCTCGAAAACTCCAAACTGGGAACTAAGAACTGCTTTTCTATCTTTCGGTTTCCCTTTTTAGAGTCCATGCTTAACCCTCGAAACCGGCCGCTCGAAACTTGACACTTGACACTTGAAACTGCACTCAGTGCTCTTCCGCAACGGCTCCGGCCAGATACACCGTCGTCAGGAGCACAAAAATGTATGTTTGAAGCAGCGCCACAAAAATGTGTAACCCCAGAAAAATGATGGGGACCCCGATCGCGACCATGGAAAAAAATGCCATGATTACCAGGTCCCCGGCAAACATATTGGCCCAAAGCCGGATGGTGAGCGAAAGCACGCGAGCCATGTGACTGATAATCTCGATCGGCAGCATGAGCACCGCCAGCGGAATGCGAATTGCCCACGGGATACTCGAATCGGACGGCCCCAGGAAATGCGCCGCGTAGTGAACCAGACCCTTTTTGCGGATCCCCTGCGCGTGGTAATACAAAAACGCAAGAATCGCGCAGCCAAATGGTACTTCCGCCGACGCCGTAGGCGACTCAAATCCCGGAATCAGACCAATCAAATTCGAAATCAAAATAAACAGCATCAATGCAGCAAGAAACGGTGTGAATCCTTCGCTATGATGTCCAATAATCTCCTCGCTCTGCCCGTTCACGAAACCATGCAGCGCTTCAAAAGTATGTTGAACTCCTCCTGGACTTTCGACCGAAAGGCGCGTCCGCAGTAGGACAAACATCAATACCAGGAAAAGAAAAACCAATAATTCCATCGAGAACGCATTGGTAATCGGAGCCTGCGGATATTTAGGCTCAATATGCAATGCCCGCAACAAGTCGTCCACCGGACCAGCGAAAAAGCGATTCAGTATCTCCGTAAACCAAAGTTGTTCAGGCATAGGAAAAACGCTGCTGGCCTCTAGCTTCTGGCTAGTCAAGGCAAATAACTATTTTGACGTCATCCTGAGGGCCTTCAGGCCCGAAGGATCTTGTGCGCTGCGGCACAACCCTAACCCCTAAATCCCGCGCGCCAACGCCATGTACAACTCGTACGCGGCCTCGCACAAAATCGCCGCTACGGGCAGGAATAATCCCACCAAAAACCCATGAAGACTCGCCGGATAACTCGTCAGAATAACATAGGCCGCGCAAGCCACCGCCAGATAGCGCAGCACAAAACGCACCACGATTCCCTTTCCTGACTGACGATTCCCCGACACGACCGTGCGCTCGACAACTCCGCCCACTACTCGCTTCAATAAATGGAAATTCGCGTATCCGATGCCACTTCCGCAAGCGAAACCAGCTGCAATCCGCCAGCCCAGAAGCATCCATGCGGCAGCAGCAAATCCGATCCCAAGCACAATCATCCCACGCTGAATGCGCTCAAGCGCCCCCACATGAAACGATTCGTCAGTAATATCCAAAATCATGCGCGTGTTTGGGTTCTGTGGTGCGGACACTCCTGTCCGCAGCCTTTGACTTATGCCCTACTAGCTCTTCCCTTTCCCCGGCAAGCCCGCAGGATTCTCATGCGTCCGCTCACGGAACCCGCCTCTCATTCCTCCCGCCAGCGAAACGCTGGTCTCTCCAAACTTATCCCGCAGCCGGTCCGCAGCCGACAATGCCTGTTGCCATTTCTGCCGGCGTCCGTCTTCCAGCAAATCGCCCTGCCCGGCCATCTCTTCAAACCCAGACACATGCACGCCCAACAAACGTATCTCCGCATTCTTTTTCCAATTGTTGCGGAATAGCGCCCTAACCTGCTCGAAGATCTCTGTATCCAGTTGCGTCGGAGACGCCAAAGTATGCGCTCGCGTGATCGTAGAGAAATCCTTATACCGCAGCTTGAGTTGAATTGTTCGCGCATACGACCCATGCTCTCGTAACCGCCGGCCCACCATTTCCGACAGTCGCATCAGCGTAGATTCAAGCTGCGCCGGATCGCTCGTATCTTCGTTATAGGTGTGTTCATGGCTGATTGATTTCGGATCAACATCCGCGCCCACCTCGCTGTCAAACCATCCTCCCGCATCCTCACCGCGAGACTTTCCAGCCAGCGCCAATCCCCATTTTCCGAACCGTTCTTCAAGGAATGAGGTTTCAAACCGCGCAAAATCGCCCACCTTGCGGATGCCAAGGTCATTTAAATTCTTCTCCGTAACTTTCCCGACGCCCGGGATGTCGCGGACATCCAGCGGGGCAAGAAATTTCGCCTCGCATCCTGGGATGACCCAGAGCACCCCATGAGGCTTCGCCTTCGCCGACGAAACTTTAGCCACCAGCCGCGAGCTACCAATTCCTATCGAGCAATTCAGCTGGGTCTCCGCTTTCATCTTCTGATGCAGCCGATGGGCCGCATCCAGCACCGGCCCGTGCAGCCGCTCTGTGCCCGTCATGTCCAGATACGCTTCGTCAATCGAGGCCATTTCAACCAGCGGCGTGAACGAACCAAGCACTCCATACACTCGCTCGGAATATTGCCGATAGCGGTCAGGATGCCCATCCACAAAAATGGCCTGCGGACATAGCTTCGCCGCCGTCCGCAGCGGCATCGCCGAATGTACCCCAAACTTGCGCGCCTCATAAGACGCAGCAGAAACCACTCCGCGCTCGTGGCGCTGACCACCCACGACAACAGCCTTCCCCTTCAACTCAGGATCAAACAACTCTTCCACCGACACGAAAAACGCGTCCATATCAACGTGAAAAATAGTCCTGGAAAAAACGGGCATGGGGAGTACTGGGATCGTGGCTGAATTCTATCAGCGGGTTATATAACGCGGACGCTCTTCTTCTTGCTTTTTTTCAACACCATTAAAAACTTAGGGTGCCCCATCCTTGCGCGATTTTCGCAAGGGTGGGCGGCGAGACTCCCGGAACAGATTCAGTTAGGCGGCCACCTGGAACGAATTGCTCGTCAGCCCCTACCGCCCCGCAAACGTCAACGTGTCTGCAACCGTGACCGATGGCACCGCCCTAACCTGGCGCGCTCGCTCATAAACTCGCACGTATTCTTTCGCGGAAACGTTCCAGGAAAAATCTTTACTCATGCCATTGCGCATGAGAATCTGCCACGAGTTCTGATCTTTGAAGGCTTGCAACGCCTGCTTGATCGTCAACAGAAGTTCTTCGCCGCTATATTCGGAGAACTTGAATCCCGTTCCCTTGCGAGTTCGCGGGTCCCACTGCTCAATTGTGTCGTCGAGTCCTCCGGTTGCGCGCACGATCGGCACCGTTCCGTACTTCAGGCTGTACATCTGGTTCAGGCCGCTGGGCTCGTATCGCGACGGCATCAGAAACATGTCGCTGCCAGCCTCAATCTTGTGCGCCAGCGCATTGTCGTACGCGATCCTCACCGCGATCTTTTGCGGAAACTGTTTGCTGATGCGTGTAAACATGGCTTCATAGAGCTTGTCGCCAGTGCCTAGGACCACGACGATCATTTCTTCCCGCGCCAACCGGTCCACAATTTGTGCAAGGAGATCAAAACCTTTCTGCGCCGCAAACCGCGACACAATCCCAATCACAGGTAGGCAAATATCCGGATCAGTGACGCCGAACGAAGTCAGCAAATCTCGCTTACACGTGATCTTTCCGCTCAGGTCTTCAGACGAATAATTGGCCGCAATAAATTTGTCCGTCTCCGGACTCCATTCTTCATAGTCCACTCCATTCAGGATTCCCGTCACCGTCGAGGAGCGATCCCTTAGGACGCCATCCAGCCCAAAGCCGAACTCACTCGTCTGGATTTCCTGGCTATACTTCCGGCTCACCGTGGTTACAAAATCCGCATAGACGAGCGCGCCTTTCAGGAAATTGACGTTGCCAAAGTACTCTAACTTCAAAATCGTAAACAGATCCCACGGCAACGTGAGGAGTGGCAGGGTGTCTGGCGGAAACAGTCCCTGATATCCCATGTTATGAATTGTGAACACCGTCGCCGTCTCGCGAAATGCGGGATCCTCGGCATATTGAGTACGCAGCAGCACCGGAATCAGCGCCGTCTGCCAGTCATGGCAATGAAATACCTGCGGCACGCCAAGAATTTTCGACGCCTCCAGCACGGCGCGGCAGAACAGCGCGAACCGTTCGGCGTTATCGGGAAAATCGCCCGCCGGCGTTCCATAAATCGTGTCACGATCGAAGTACGGAGGATATTCAACAAAGTGAAATTGCACCCCAGCGTGATTTCCGCCGGAGACGATGGAACAAAATCGGTAGTGGTCGTCGAAGGGCACGGTGATGCTTGGAATTACGGTGTGTGCGTCGTTGAGCTTGGTGTGATCAAGCTTGGGCTGCCGGTATCGGGGAAGAAAAACGCTGATCTTGTGGCCGGCCGCCGCCAGAGCCTTCGGCAATGCGCCCACTACATCGGCCAAACCACCCGTCTTGGAATAAGGCACGCATTCGGAAGCGGCAAATGCAATATGCATGGGCAAATCCTTTTCAATGTCGGCTCTAATCGCCAGCGCAAGCTATCATAGAAGCGCGGCGGCAAATATCGGTTGTACCTTCCGCAACCGGCAAGCCGAACGCTAGTCTAACGCAAAGAAAGAGGGTCAACGTGCCGAAGGTCTCCGCGGAACGACCGACTCGCAAACCCAAGCTCGGGCAACATTTTCTGATTGATGAAGCCGCCGCCATGCGCACCGTCGAAGCGCTGGGTGATATAACTCAAAGCACAGTCCTCGAAATTGGTCCCGGACGCGGTACTTTGACTGGCCTTCTTGCCCGTCGCGCTCGACGGCTCATCGCAATTGAAACCGACCGTGTTCTGGCGGCGCAGTTGCGAATGAATTTTTCATTGACGCCCAACGTTGAGATCATCGAAGGCGATATTCTCGCCATTGATTTCGATACCATCTTCGGTCCGAAACCGGGAAGCACGCGGCCCGGAATCAATCAGCAACCAGAACCGGCACGCGTCGTCGGGAATCTCCCCTACTTCATAACTTCAGATATTCTGCTGCGGCTTTTTCATTTTCGAAAATATATCGAGAGCATCGTGCTCATGGTCCAGCGCGAGGTTGCCGACCGTCTGGCAGCGAAGCCCGGCAAAAGCGAATACGGCCTGCTTTCAGCCACGGCCCAGCTCTATGCTCGAGTCGAGAAACTTTTCACGCTTCCTCCGGATTCTTTTTCACCGCCGCCGAAAGTTCATTCCACTGTGGTCCGGCTCACGATTGATCCACGACTGGAAACCCTGCGGGTTCCGGAAGCCGAATTTGTTAAGTTCTTAAAACTGATTTTCGGACAAAAGCGCAAGACGTTGTGGAATAACTTGAAATCCGATTACGAAACAGACGCCCTGCGAACCGCGCTAACAAAAGCCAATGTGAAGCCGAACGTCCGCGCCGAAGCACTCACACTGGAAAAAACCGCGGCGCTTTTCCGCGCACTGTCGAATGCACCGCTGGGCGCGGCAAACCTATAGCAGGCTGAGGAAAAACTTCGAGCACAGAAGCGGCGGGTCCGGCTGAAATAGGTGCCAGAAAACTCGAGCTTGCGGTTGTTGCTTGGCTTGGGAGTTGCATTGCTTTTGCGTGACGGATCGATTGCCGCTGCCGTTGGGCAGCGATTGCCGTTTGCTTTTGGGTGGCGCAGCGGTTCAAGTGTTCTGTTCGCCAGCCTGGCAACGTTTCGAACGCGGCGCTCCAATGAACTCTGGCAGATGGACTTCAAGAGTCCCAAAGGATGCCAGCAGCCTGTCGGTCCACTTTCGGTGATCGACGATCAAAGCCGCTACGTAGTGCGCTGGAAAAAACTGGAAGCACGCGGACCGAAGCCGTGCAGGAACGGCTGGAAGCGCCTTTCTCGCCTCTGTTCCCGCGTGATGTCAAATTGTCCGATGATTTCCTCTATGGAAGCCCCAGCTTAGAGGTTTTCAAATACGGAGGACACAGGCATGCGGGTATCGCGAAATACCCATGCGCCGCCGAGTCGTCCTGGCACGCTTTCAACCGCCGGGCATTGCGGCCAATCCGAACTTGCCATGCTATTACCGCTCTCCATTTTGACCTTGCGAGGGCGAATTGAAACGTCTTTTTACCCTTGGAAGATAGCGTAAGAATATGCCCTCACATGCCCAATACGCAGCATCGTGGACGGGTGAGGACAACCCGTCGCTACGCGAATCAAACCTCTCGAGGCTCGAAGTGACAGTGTTCTTTCAAAGTCCAACCTGAGGGCCGGGGCTTTCCTCAGGTACAATGAACACTCCAAATTATTCTCGGGCAGACCGAGAGCCCCAGCCAGCATGGAAGTTCCTTCCCAGTTTGCGGTCATTTTCGCATCGCGCGGCGTGGGTCCATATATTCGCCAGCATTTTCTGGACACTACTTTCAAAGGCTTGTACCATCTCAACGGATTCGACCTTGCGCTGCTGATCCCGTACTTCGTCATATTGACGCTTTTGGCGTCGTATGGCGCTCATCGCTATTTGCTGGTCTATCTTTATTATAAGAATAAGAAAAACCGCACTACCGAGCCTGCGAATCGCTTTTCTGAATTGCCTCGCATAACCGTTCAACTTCCAATTTTCAACGAGCAATTCGTCATTGAAAGGCTGTTGGAAGCGATTTGCCAGCTTGATTATCCACTGGATAAACTCGACATCCAACTGCTCGACGATTCAACGGATGAAACTGTCGCAGTCGCACGCGGATTGGTAGCGCATTATGCGGCGCAGGGATATCCAATTTCTTATCTGCATCGGACCAATCGGGAAGGTTTCAAAGCTGGGGCGCTGGCCGAAGGAATGAAAACAGCGAAAGGCGAATTTATCGCGATCTTCGACGCTGATTTTGTCCCGCCGAAAGATTTCTTGCTGCGCACGATCGATCATATGACCAATCCCAAAGTTGGGATGGTGCAGACGCGTTGGACCCATATCAACCGGCATTATTCGTTATTGACTGAAGTTGAGGCCATCCTGCTCGACGGACATTTCGTATTGGAACATTCGGGACGCGCCCGCAGCAGCGTCTTTTTTAATTTCAACGGAACTGCAGGATTGTGGCGGCGCACGGCTATCGAAGAAGCCGGGGGATGGCAGCACGATACTCTTACCGAAGACACGGACCTTTCTTACCGGGCGCAGCTTAAAGGATGGAAATTTATTTATCTTCAGGACGTGGAGTGTCCCGCGGAGCTTCCGGTAGAAATGACTGCGTTCAAGACCCAACAGGCGCGATGGGCGAAGGGCCTGATACAAACCGCCAAGAAAGTACTGCCACGCGTGCTGAAAAGCGACCAACCCTTTCACGTGAAGTTTGAGGCCTGGTATCACTTGACGGCGAATGTTAGCTATCCGCTGATGATTATGCTGTCGGTGCTTTTGTTGCCGGCGATGATTATTCGTTTCTATCAGGGATGGTTTCAGATGCTCTACATTGACGTTCCTCTTTTCCTGGTCTCGACATTTTCGATTTCGAGTTTTTATCTGGTCTCGCAACGCGAGCTTTTTCCTAGGAAATGGCCGCGCGCGCTGCTCTATATCCCCTTTCTGATGGCTCTGGGGATTGGGCTTACCGTCACCAACGCGCGGGCGGTATTGGAGGCACTCGTAGGTAAAGAGACTGCGTTTGCGCGAACCCCTAAATACAACGTGGAATCGAGAAAGGACAAAGTGCGATCCGGCACATATCGGCGGCGACTGGGATGGGTTCCGTGGGTGGAATTATTGATAGGTACTTACTTTGCGATGACTGTGTACTACGCGGTTGAAAACGAGAATTACATCACGGTGCCGTTTCTAGTTTTGTTCGTAGTGGGATATTGGTACACCGGCTTGATGTCGCTGCTGCAAGGGCGGTTCGCGGGGCTTTCTCTCGCCGGCGAGAGAGAGACGAAGCCGTTCCCGGTTGGGGTGTGAGCCGCTTTTTGTTTCTGGGATATATATGAAACAGTTCGCAGTTCTCAGTTCTCTGCTAATAATGCTTTCTATTGGAGTTGGAGCGGCGCTTGCCCTTGAGCGCCAGCCGAATTCCGACTACCGGGCGAGACGTGAAGCCCTGGCGGCCAAGGCCAAAGGTGGCTACGTACTTCTCTTTGCCCCGCCGGAAGCAGAGGGGCCAAACGATCTTTACGGGTATCGTCCCGACGACAATTTCTTCTACCTGACAGGATGGACCGAACCTGGCGCCGCTCTGCTGATCGCTGCGGCCGCGGATGCACAGAATAATTTCCCAGCGCATCCTTACACCGAAATCCTTTTTCTTCCGAGCCGCAATCCTTCTCAGGAGCAATGGACTGGACCGAAACTCGGCCCGGATAATCCTGAGGCCTCGCGCTTAACCGGATTCGACCAGGTCGATGCATTGGATAATCTGCGAAACGCTTTGCTCCGTCTGCTTGCGCAACGAGCGACCATATATACCGACGTGCCCGCTTACGGCGAGACATCGAATTCCAACGCTCCGCTCGAATGGCTGAAGCAGGCAAATGCCTTTCCGGTGGGCATCTCATTTCAAGATGTTCGACCAATGCTTTCTTCTCTTCGCACGTTTAAAGACGCAGGCGAAATTGAACTCATCCGCAAGGCGACCAATGCGTCCATCGCCGCCCAACTCGCAGCGATGCATGCCATGAAGCCCGGCATGAGCGAGCGCGAAATCTCAGCTTTGGTGCAATATGAATGGGGCAAGCGTGGATGCGAACGTCCGGCATACGCACCGATAGTGGGTGCTGGAGCGCATTCCACTGTGCTGCATTACTCTGACGATTCAGGACCCATCAATGCGGGAGATGTCGTAGTCATTGACGCAGCCGGCGAATATTCTATGTACGCTTCCGACATCACCCGCACTTTGCCGGCGTCGGGCACGTTTACCCCGCGGCAGCGGGAAATCTACAACATTGTCCTGGGGGCGCAACAGGCTGCGATCACGGCGTTTCAATCCGGCAAGTCTACGCTGTTGCGGAACACTCCAGACTCGCTTCATAAAGTCGCTTTCGACTACATTGATTCGCACGGTAAAGACCTGCACGGCAACTCGCTTGGGAAATATTTCATTCATGGACTGAGCCATTATGTAGGCCTCAACGTTCACGATCCTGGGGATTACGAAGCGAAGCTGGGTCCCGGCGCGGTTTTCACAATTGAGCCAGGAATTTATATTCCAGAAGAAAAGCTGGGGGTACGCATCGAGGACATTTTCTATGTTGATCCCAGTGCCAAGCTCATCAATCTGACCGAATCGTTGCCGCACACCGCCGAGGATGTCGAACGCGCCATGGCAGAAAAATAATTACGCGACTTCGGGTCCGTCGCACGAGCCGTCGTTTTGATATGCTAGGGCATTGTGCGGATGATGTGGTGGTTTTTGATCCTGGCCTGCGGCATTGCGGCAATCGCGTGGGCTGGCGTATCTCTCTATTTTCGCGTACGCCGCCACATGAAAGCTCCAAAAGGAACTTTGCAAATTCCTCCCGGAGGAACCGAACACGAAGATTGACTTGAAACCGTTAGTGGACGGAGAAGACATGACAAAAACAACCACGCAGACTCTCGGGAGCGGCGGTCGAACTCTCGATCTGGCGCAACAAGGCGCGATTATCATTGGAGCAAGCTTGTTCGTCGCAGTCTGTGCACGAGTCTCTTTGCCGCTTCCGTTCACCCCGGTTCCATTAACTCTACAAAATTTCGGGGTGCTGCTGGTTGGTCTCACGTTGGGGAGCCGTCGGGGGTTTGCCGCTCTTCTTCTTTATTTAGCCGAGGGCGCGGCGGGACTCCCGGTATTTAGCATCGCCGGTCTCGGAGGCATCGCGCAGTTGCTCGGCCCGACCGGGGGGTATTTGTTTGCTTACCCGCTTGCGGCTGGGATAACGGGGCTGATTATGGAGCGTGGTGCAACAACCTTCGCTCGTGCGGCCATTGCCAGCATATTCGGAGAGATTGTGCTGTTCGCCGGCGGAATCACATGGTTAACGGTGTACACACATTCTTTCGCGCTAGCGATTCGTTACGGCCTTTACTGGTTTATTTTTGCTGAAGTCATTAAGGTCATGTGGGCTGCCGCAATCGCAACCGGATGGCAACGTTTCTTTAAACCGCAGTGACTTGTTCCACGCATCTAGATTCCTATACTTCGCCCCTCCGGGGACTCTAAAGGATTTGCAATGTCCAGCAGTACCGTCGCAGAAACTCGTGAAATAACCGTCGCCCACAGTCCTGATTCCGATGATGCCTTCATGTTCTACGGGCTCGCGACCAATAAAGTCCGTGTGCCCGGACTGCGATTCACGCACACCCTCTGCGATATCGAGACTCTGAATCAAAATGCACGGCAGGGAGAGGGGGTGTATGACGTGACCGCGATCTCGTTTCACGCCTATCCCTACATTCAGGACAACTATGCCTTGCTTCCGAGCGGGGGCAGCGTCGGGGATGGTTATGGTCCCATGATCGTCGCTAACAGGACCTACTCCCACAGCGAGATTAAGCGAAAAAGAATCGCGGTGCCAGGCACTTTGACGACGGCTTATCTCGTTCTCAGGCTTTTTGCCCCGGGCATTGAGACTGATGTGGTTCCCTTCGATCAGATTATTCCTGAGGTTCTTGAGGGAAAGCACGAGGCGGGGCTGATCATTCACGAGGGACAATTGACATACGGCAAGGCAGGCTTACACCGCATCCTTGATCTGGGGAAATGGTGGCACACCGTAACTGGGCTGCCTCTGCCATTGGGAGGAAACGCTATCCGCCGCAGCCTCGGACCCGAACTGATGGAAAGCGTTTCCAATGCGCTGCGCGAAAGCATCCAATACGCTCTCGATCACCGCGAAGAGGCCTTGGCTTATGCGATGCAGTTCGCGCGCGATCTGGACACGCAACTCGCGGACAAATTCGTTGGAATGTACGTCAACGAGCGCACACTGGATTATGGTGCGGATGGCCGCGAAGCCGTGCGGCGTCTGCTGGATATGGGGTATACGGCCGGAATCATTCCCACCGCGGCGAGGGTGGATTTTGTAGGGTAAGAAGTGTCTGGCCGCCGGCTACCGCAGGAAAGCTATTGATTGCAACACCCCGGTTCATTGCGGAAGAAAATCGGCAAATACAAATCCATCGCGCTCCACGACTTCTCCCGGCTCCACTGCAATGGGACGAGAAAAGACCGGCGCATCATATAGGAATGTGTGAAATTCGCCATTCTCGCCGCATGGATCGACCCCAAACGGAAGCGCCTGAAGGAAACCCATGTCGTACTCTTTGCCGGTAAAGGTTTTTGCGAGCTTCGAGGGGTCCACACAGGTAATCTTCGCCTTAAACCCCGCCTCGATCATGTCCCGGCCGAGTTGATCCGTGGGGATTTGCCAAAGAGGAAACAGCGGCTCAAGGCCGCTTCCCTTCAGTTGCCGGATGCGGTAATCGCGAACATCCTGAAGAAACAGGTCCCCGAACGCTAGAGCGGTGACGCCCTCTGCCTTGGCGCGTTGACAAACGTCGCGCATTCGGTCTTCATATTCCAGGTTAGAGCAAGGCCAGGGCAGGTCCACTGCCCAGAGTGGAATTCCGGTCCGTTCGGCTTGCGCTTCTACCAACGCACGCCGAACCGCATGCATCGCAACACGATCCGCTGCGGAATTAAATGTCGTGATGAGCGCTGCCACTTGGATACGTGGCTGTTGCCGCAGCAGATGCAGCGTCCAGGCGCTGTCTTTGCCGCTGCTCCACGATAAAGCAACCTTGCTCAAACTTGGCTCATGCTTGTCCGTCGTGAATCCCCGGCAGGCGCTTGGAGACCAACGTCGCATTGTAGCCCGCTCCGCAGTCATTTGTATCCGAAAACCGGCGGCAAGGTTTGAGAATGGCCGGGAATTCAGCGGCGGTTTTCCCCACCTCATTTACGGGAGTCGTTTGCATCGATGGGTGTGGACTGCCTCGGCGATGGGTCATTAATCGCCTCTTTCTGCTTCAGCTTTTCCATGGCTTTTTGTGCTTCTCCTGCGGAGGGTCCGTGCGGCAGGATCTTCAAGTAGTTCTGATAGTGTGCCACTGCCTGCGGTGCATCGTTTGTTTTCTCAAACGCCTGCCCTAAACGAAAGTTGGCTTCGGCGTCGTTGTCCTTCCACAGCAATGCATCCTGATACCGGGCGATGGCAGCGCGATAATTCTTTCGCTTGAAGTAAAAGTCGCCGACCTCGACATCCTTGGCGGCTTTGTGGGGATCCCAGGGGTGAAA
The DNA here is from genome assembly GCA_003169715.1 of Acidobacteriaceae bacterium. GTDB lineage: Bacteria > Acidobacteriota > Terriglobia > Terriglobales > Acidobacteriaceae > PALSA-188. The sequence continues at coordinate 17,519 of PNAR01000205.1, forward strand.
TGATGGCGAGTCCGTTGATGCGTCCCCCACATCTGACTCGGACGCATCGCTGAAAGGATGATCCTTGGCATCATCTTTCGGAGGGCTCAAATCAATTTTCGTATCTCGACTGGAACTTTCTCCCGCCTCTTTATCGCGGTCGTAACGCGGCGGGGCCTGATTCTGTCCCGGGGCCTTGTCCGGGTGGGGAACTTCTTCAATCTGGGCCGCAGAGTGCCTGGGAAGGAACGCCAACGCAAACAGCAGCGCTAGAACTACCGGAAATACTCTTCGGAACATGCTTACATTTTACCCCGACTCGGGGCCAAGTGATGCGACGCTCCTCCGCTTCGGTCGGATGACAAGAGGCAGACTTAGCAAGCTGCGTCTGTGCTGTGGATCATCTCTCAATGCCGTCACTTCATTCCATTCAAAATTGATCCGACGATCCCCCCAACGACTCCTCCCTGGGCAGATTCCCTTGACGGGGAGGGCATGTATTCCATCAACTGATGCGCTAATTTTGAGATTGGAAGAGTTTGCAGCCAGACTTTCCCCGGCCCAGTCAACGCTGCGAGAAAGATCCCATCGCCGCCGAAGATCATATTCTTAATGCCTGGAATTCTCGTGATTTGAAAAGAAACATTCGCTTCAAATGCCCCGACATGTCCCGGATGAACTCTTAGGACTTCGCCCGGCCTTAGCTCCTTCAGGATCACCTCACCTGATAGTTCTAACCACGCAGTGCCTTGCCCGCTGATCTTTTGCAGCAGGAATCCATCGCCGCCGAAGACCCCTGCACCGAGCGATTGCTGGAAACCAACTCCAATCTGAATCTGCAGCGTCGCGCACAGAAAGCCATGCCGATGCACCATGTGTTCGTGCCCTGGGCCGATCTCAACCGGCAAGATGTGTCCCGGCACTTTGGTGGCGAAAGCGATCTCGCCGCTAGCGCCAGTGGCTCGATATTCGGTCATGAAAAGCGTCCCGCCGCCGGCAACTCTTCGCAGCACTCCGAAGATTCCACCGCCCCCGCCGAGTTGCGTGTGGGTCATGAGCTGGATGGAGCTGCTCATCCAGGAGAGTTCTCCCGCCTCGGAGATGACCGACTCATTGGGTTCCAGGGTGAATTCGAGGACGGGCATGGTTGTGCCAGTGATGCGACTCTGCATGATGTACTCCTGTGGAAGTGTTCTATGGCTTTGATACGACTCGAAAGTCAGGCTTCGCGAGCGAAGAAGTGAGTATATATCGTCACCCCCTGCGGAAATTCAGCAGTGCTGGAACAAAAAGAAGCTGACCTGTCGCGGTTTCAGCGAGTGGAGTTCGCGCCCTCGAGCGCTTTGGCTTAAGGAATCAGAATCCTTCTCTGCACACACTCCGAGTACCACCTTGCGAAAACCTCGCAAGTCGGGACTGCCTTACGCACTAACCACATACCCTTGGCAAAGCCTTTCTCTTGTCGAGGGCGCCCCCAGACTCTAAGCCGCAGTGTGCTGATAGTAATCGGTCGCCCAAATAGTCTGTTGAGGACAAGCAAAAACCGACACGTAATTTTCTTTCTTGCCCACCAGCCAAAGAATCACGTCCCGATGTTTCGAAGGATTAGAAACCGCTTTCCCTTTGGATGTGGAGTACTTCGCATAAACAATCTTGAAACCATTTGCGGCAAAACAATCGATCAATCCTTGAGGATTGAATACGTGCAATCCATGGCCGTAGTAGCCATTAATCGGCGTGTGTAGCAGGTAATATCCGCCGAGGCGGACCATACGAAAACAATTTTCCAGGCATCGGGCGGTGTCGAACAGATGTTCCAAGCTTCCAATGTCGATCAATGTTCCGTATTTGTTGTATTCACACTCGGGTATTGGCCGGTTCATGTCATAGCGTAGGTCTGCGTGATCGTCGAAATAATCTACTGTGGTTGAGGGGTAGCCTTTCGCAACCAAGAACTCCGTGAGAGACATGTAATCGAAGTCTTTTGGCACCGGCCGGGACAACTTACCCCGAGCAAAGGCGGTTAGACGACGCATCTTTCCTCCGGAGGCGAGGAACCGTCGTAATCTCGGAATAAACGGATTCGGCGGACGCGGCCCTCTGCTCTGCGCGTCCTCTATTCCTTGACATCCAAACGTGAGTACTGGAGCCTGCAAAAAGTCGGGTATTGCAAAAATCTCCCTATAAAACGGGAAGTGCCATTTCAGTACCATCGGTATTCCTCATTGGCCGTTAACCTTCGTCTTGCCGAGCAAGAAAGTTTAGCACGCAGGAACCCGGGGAACACTGGACGTTCGTAGTATTCGGAACTGGCAATGAAGAGCTGATGGCCGACGTTACGCTGGTTTAAATGGGCGTCTACATCTGCTGCGTTTGCCGGATGTGCGGCCTCCCCCGAGGCGGGCGGTGCGCCCCTCCATTCCAAAACCGGAAATCTGTCTCAACTATTTTGTCCATTAAAAAAATGGCCGCTCCACGGGGGAATGGAGCGGCCAGTGTTGGCGAAATCCTCCGGAGAGGAGGCAAATGTCCTACATTGACGGCGGCGCTGCCTGATTAGTCGCAGCCGGTTGCTGTGACGGTGTCCCACCCTCTGCCGTGTTGCTCATTAAATGAACATCAACGCGGCGATTGGCGGCACGTCCTGCACGAGTTTTGTTGGTGTCTACCGGTTTATCTTTACCGAGCCCGATCAAATAAATCTTGTGAGCGGGTATCCCGTGCTCTGACGCCAGGTACTGAATCACAGCATCTGCTCTGCGCTGGCTCAGTCCGTAGTTATAGTCTGCGCTTCCGACCGAGTCGGTCGCACCTTCCACGGTTAAAATGTAGCCCTTTGTGTTAGGGACGGCTTCGGCCATCTTGTCCAAATCTTCCCGGGCCTCTTTCGTCAAACTGTCTCTATTGAATCCGAAATGAACCGAGGCGGTACTAACCTCCCGATAATTGTCGAGATTGGCGACCGTATTTTGCAGCACGTTTACGCGGTTGACCGCATTGTCAGCCTGGGTTTGGGCCTCGGTTGCCTGTTGTCCGGCAGCCTGAGCCTTCTGGTCAACTTCGGCCGCCTTGGCCTGCACCTGCTGAATTCCAGCCTGAGCGCGCGCGTCCATGTCTTTAATGTCTTTAGTGTTCTTTGCGGTCATGTCGTCCAGCTCGTTGGTCTTGTTGATCAACGGAGTCGTCTGGTTGCGGACATAATTCTTGCTCGAACAACCTACCGTCGCCGCCATGGTAGCCGCCAACAAAATTATTAACGAAGTGCGATTCATCTTTGAGGGCTCCTTCCTCTAGTTTCGTAAAGAACCTTTTTGCGTACAGAACCTTCGATGCGAACAGCGGTCTGCGGGTTCATTCCGCTTTGTTCGCTATTGTACTGTGCACGAGCGATGCCAACCGAAGCAATAGCTACGATGGCACCTAATCAATAGATATTGAACTAGTTACTGGCGCGCAAAACTTTGCGAAGCGGGCCGGCGAATTAAACTCGAGGGAAAATTTTATACGATCCCGCTCACGTTTGAATCACCGTCGCCGCTCGCTGTCTCTAATAAAATAGATCAGTCAAATGGATTTCCCTGCCAAAATTCGCTCCCTGCCTACTTCGGCCGGAGTGTATCTATACAAGAATGCGGAAGGCGATGTCATTTACGTCGGCAAGGCGGGGAACTTACGCAATCGCGTCAGCTCATATTTCCACCAAAGCCGCGTGCAGGACGCGAAAACTGACACCCTGGTGCGCGAGGCGGTAGACGTTGACTACATCGTTGTCGCCAATGTCAAAGAAGCGTTGGCGCTCGAGAATCACCTCATCAAACAGAAGAAACCGCGTTTCAACATCCTGCTGCGAGATGACAAGACTTATCCATATGTAAAGCTAACCTTGGCCGAACGCTTTCCCCGCGTTTACGTGACTCGCCGTCTTAGCAAGGATGGCGCGGCTTACTACGGCCCCTACTTTCCAACCAGTCTTGCGTACCGGCTGGTGGACTTAATTCATCGCCACTTTCTGATTCCATCCTGCAAAGTGGATCTGGGACACTTCCATCCGAGAGCTTGCCTTCAGTACTACATTGGGCGTTGCCTCGGCCCGTGCGTCGAGGGACTCGGTACTCCGGAGGCTTATCAGGAAGCGGTACGGGATGTGAAACTGTTTCTCGAAGGCCGGCCTACTGATCTCTCTCGATCTCTGCGGGAACGGATGGAGAAAGCCGCGCAAGCCCAGGAATTTGAACGTGCGTCGAAATATCGCGATTTGATTTCAACAGTCGAACAATTTCAGGAGAAGCAGCGGATTGCAACGGTCGAAGGCGACGACGCGGACGTGTTCGGTTACCACTATGAAAATGGAATGTTGGCGGTGAACTTATTTCATATGCGCGGCGGGCGCGTGCTCGATCGCAGAGAATTTTTTTGGGAAGACCTGCCAGAATTGAATAACGCCAATGGAGAGACGGGCGTCCCCGCCCGTCCAGATCAGAACTCGAATGCGCAAACCTTGACGGGCGAGGACGCCCGTCTCTCCATTGATTCGTTCAATTCCGGTGATTCATTCAATCCCGGCGAATTCTTTTCTGCCCTGCTCAAGCAGCTTTACATCGGACAGCCTTACGTTCCGCGAAACATCTATCTTCCGGTGGATTTCGAAGACCGCGCCACTCTCGAAGAAGTTCTGTCTGAGCAAATAACTAGGGATAACTCGCGACCGGCGCGCGTCCATCTGCTGGTTCCGCAACGTGGAGACAAGCGATCCCTTCTCGACTTGTCGGCGACCAATGCCAAGCAGTCTTACGATCAGCGCTTCCGAATCATGAAACCAAATACCAGGGCTATCCAGGAGGCTTTGCAAGATGCCCTCGGAGTTCCCGAACTTCCCGAGCGGATTGAATGTTTCGACATTTCGCACATTCAAGGCGCGGAAACGGTGGCTTCTATGGTGGTCTGGGAAGACGGGCGAATGAAGAAGTCCGATTATCGCAAATTCATCATTCGCAGCGTCGAAGGCGTGGATGACTTTGCTTCCATGCGCGAAGTCGTAACCCGGCGTTATAAACGCATTCATGACGAAAAGAAAAAAATGCCGAGTCTGATCTTGATTGATGGCGGATTGGGACAGTTACACGCCGCGGCCGAAGCGCTTGGAGCGTTGCAAATTATCAATCAGCCGCTCGCAGCTATCGCGAAACGCGAGGAAATCATTTATGTTTATGGGCAGGAAGATGATCCGGTGGTTCTCGACCATCATTCGCCGATGCTTCATCTGATTCAGTTAATCCGGGATGAAGCACATCGCTTTGCGGTGACATTCCATCGCAAGCGGCGTCAGATGCGTGACCGCGCAACGGAATTGCGCGAAATTCCTGGCGTAGGCATAAGGACCACCCGTCGCCTACTCGAGCATTTTGGAAGCGTGCAAGCCGTAAAACAGGCCGACGTCGCGGCGTTATCCGCGGTGGTTACACGAAGTCAGGCGGAAGCGATTCTTGGGCATTTTCAGAAGTAGATCATTGCGGTATTTTGATGGATGTCGCTGCGGCATCGCAGATCTGCGATTTCCTATCCTCGGATAAATGCGATTCCTCCAGAATTCCTCTGGCCACAGCCGCGGGAAGTGATCCCATCAGCTCTATCGCCACAGCAATCGGTATGTTGTCGTTCCGCAGCAAAGCGATCGTGATGTCAGTGCGAACTTTCCATTTTTGATGAATGCAAAGTGCATTGATAAGCTGCGGGTCTGTGGTTCGCCTCGAAAGTTCCCTGATCACCACCCTTTCGGTGAGCCTCGAATTCTGAAGCGCTGCATCAATCACTCGCGGTTCGGAGTCGCGCAACAAAGCCCCAGCCACTCGTCCCGAAGCACGACGCGCCAAGGAAAGCTTTTCTCCCAATGATAGTTTGTCCAGGCGATTGATCAGGCTCTCTTCGGCCGCTACCTTGATATCGGCCGCGATGGTTGGCACTAGCGCTACGCGCATCAGATCAAATGTAAACAGATGACGCAGCAGTGGCAGCAATACATGACGGGGTGTCTTAGGATGCTCGACCAAAGCCAGCTTCACTTTCCGGCTCTTCATCAAGCCGCTGTTCTTGCTAATCCTCTCCAGAGCGTCCCGTTCCAGATCCGGACGCTTCAATAAAGCCAGCGCAAGATCGTCGGATAATTCTGTATTGGAAGCGTGTGTTTTGACAGCTTCGACGTCGCCAGTCTCTCCTCCGCCGGGAGTTTCAGATTTTCTCTCGTCATTTTCGATTAGTTTTCGTTCCACGCTCAAAACCCCTGCGAGAAAAACCCTATCCCTTGTTATTCCAAACAGCTTTAGCTGTGAGGAATCTGCTGTTTAATCCCACTCCTCGCTAAATCCAACGCTCCTCGAACCGGCTCGGCTATTTTGCCGTCTATCGCAACTTGCGGGCACGCCTGCTGCAACTCATCGCAGAAAGCCTCTCGCACCAATGCGCTGTTACGAAATACACCGCCGGACATGGCCACCGGAACTTCTCCGGCACCTGAAAAGAGCCTGCCGACGACAATCTTGGCGAGGGCCGCCAACTCTTCTCCCCCCCGGCGCAAGATGCCGCCAGCTAACTCGTCGCCTGAATCAGCGGCAATCAGTACCGCGGGGAACAAGGCAGCGAAATGCGCCGCAGGAGAAGTGTTCGCCTTCATCACGAGTGCATCACGAGTTTCAACATTCCAGGCCTTCATGACCGCGCGCAACAATAAGGCTCCCGAGCCAACACTCTCATCCTCGGCACGCAATGCAGCCATTAGAGCCGCGCGCCCAATCCAATGGCCAGATCCCTCATCCGAAACGGCAAATCCCCAGCCGCCGGCTCGCGCCGTTTGTCCACGAGCGTCGCGTCCGTAGGCAATGGAGCCTGTTCCGGCAATCACCACGACTCCATATCCTTGGCCAAAGGCCGCGTGCAAAGCAATTACCATATCTCCGACAATCCCAACGTCGCCTGAAATTATTTTCGCCAATATTTTGCGGACTATGCTCGCCACTTCTGGTCGTGCGGCTCCGGCAACTCCGACACAACAACGAGTGATCTGTCCGGGATCAATCTTTGCCGCGCTGCATGCTTCCTGAATGGCGTTCAACAAGGATGTTCTCGCCTCCGCTTCCCCAACCCGCAGCACATTGCTGGCTCCAGCCGTCCCTGAACCCAGTTCAGATTTTTCGTCGCCAATTACACACGACGTCTTGGTTCCTCCGCCGTCAATTCCAAGAAAGATTGCCATCAGCGTAGTTCTATCATTTTCCTAATGCGGATCCGCGCAAGCCATCACGAAACTATAGTGCACCTTTTTTGTTGCAATTTAACATTCCTGCAACATTTCCCCTACTATTATGTGAATTGGAGGCAATCTTACTTGGCGACGCCGCGACCTTCGCAATTCGCCCTGCCGCTGCAAGTAGCGGCCATCTGCTACCGCGTGCGCGAAAATGGCGTGCAGTTCTTACTCGTCAAGACTCGCGGAGGCAGCAAGTGGACTTTTCCTAAAGGCGACCCAGATCGCTCTCTGACGCATAGTCAGGCGGCCGAGCGGGAAGCGTGGGAGGAAGCCGGAGTGCATGGAATGATCGAGGGAAAGCATTTCCATTTATATCTACACTCAAAAGGTGTTTTCTGGAAGCCGTCAGGAATCCGCGAATACGTAGTGAAGGCTTTTTTGCTTGAAGTAGACGAAGTAGGCGACTCGCACGAAGATGATCGGAATCCAACCTGGTTCTCGGCTGACGATGCGAGAAATATCCTGGCGAAAGGCCGCCAGGCGAAATACGCAAAAGAGATTCAAGCCGTGGTGGACCGGGCACTTCATCACATCCAAGCACTTGCGACCGTACCAAGCCAGAAAACACAGAAAGATTTCCTATCCCGCGCTTAAGAATCTAAGCCACAATCTCTCCGCTCGTTCCGATGTGCATTCAAATCCCTTCTCATGAGACGATTGAATCAGTCGAATGATTCAGCTCTCCGGCGCCGGAAAACGTTTTGGCCACAAGCTCCTTTTCGAAGGGGCCGACTGGATGATCACTCCCCGCGATCGCATGGGGCTTGTCGGCGCGAACGGCACCGGTAAATCTACGCTGATGAAGGTTCTCGCCGGCCTCGAAACTCTCGATTACGGCTCGGTCAGCTTCGCCAAAGGAATCAGCGCCGGATATCTTCCCCAGGACGGTCTCACTCTGTCCGGTCAAACTGTCTTCGCCGAATGTATGTCCGTATTCTCCGACCTTCGCGCCATGGAGCAGGAGATGGAGGATCTGACGGGACGCATGCCGGAGTTGGACCACACTTCTGCTGAATATGCGCAGGTGGCGGATCGCTATCACAAGATCGAGCACGAATTTCAAACTCGCGAGGGGTATGCGATTGATGCCAAGGTAGGAACGGTGCTTACGGGGTTGGGTTTCCGCAAGGAAGACTGGGGCCGGTTGACCGATGAGTTTTCCGGCGGATGGCAAATGCGTCTTGCGCTCGCCAAACTCCTGCTTCAGCAGCCAAATCTGCTTTTGCTCGATGAGCCCACCAATCATCTCGATCTCGAAGCGCGGAACTGGCTGGAAGAATATTTGACGCATTATCCCAACGCTTTCATTCTGATTTCCCATGACCGTTATTTTTTGGATATCACGGTGAATAAGATCGCCGAAATCTGGAACAAGCGCATTCATCTTTACAGCGGCAACTACGAGAAATATTTAAACCAGAAGTCCCAACGGCTGGAGCAACTTCAGGCTGGTTATCGCAATCAGCGGGATCGAATCGAACAACTGGAAATATTTATCAATCGCTTCCGCTATACGGCAACCAAGGCGAAACAAGTCCAGAGCCGAATCAAGGAACTAGAAAGAATGGAGCGGATTGAACTTCCGGAAGAAGAGAAGACGATTCACTTCTCTTTTCCTCAACCGAAGCCCAGCGGCAGGATCGTGGTCGAATTTGAAAACGTTGCGAAATCCTATGGCGAAAAAGAAGTCTTTCGCGATGTCAGCTTTATGATCGAGCGCGGTGACCGAATTGCTTTAGTTGGCGTGAATGGCGCTGGCAAATCAACTCTAATCAAACTGTTGGCCAGAGAGGAACCGCTGACCAGCGGCGAATATCGCGAAGGACACAACGTGCAGGCCGACTATTTCGCACAAGACCAGTACAAAGAATTAGATCAGGATGCGCGCGTTCTCGACGATCTGGGCGAAATCTCTTCCCGCTCCACCGAGACCGAACTGCGCAGTTTATTGGGCTGTTTTTTATTTTCCGCCGATGACGTTTTCAAACGCATCGGTGTGTTGTCAGGGGGTGAGCGCAATCGCTATGCACTGCTGCGCATGCTGCTTCATCCCGCTAATTTCCTATTGCTGGATGAGCCCACAAATCACCTCGATATGCGTGCCAAAGATGTTCTGCTGGAGTCCCTCACGAAGTACACCGGCACCGTCCTCTTCGTTTCCCATGATCGTTATTTTATTGACAAGCTGGCCACCCGAATCTTCGAGGTCGGCGATGGCCGGGTGGAAGTTTATCCCGGCAACTACGAGGATTACCTTTGGCGAAAGCAGGGTGGGGCTGCCGCATTGGAGCAAGCTGTGGCGGCATCCGCGAAGCCTGCCATCCCGAAACCCACGCCGCCAGCCAATGGTAGGCAAACCGAAGCCGCACAAGAGCGCTCTGACGATACCCAGAGGCGACTGAATCCCATCAAGCGCAAGCAGATTGAAGACAGAGTGCGCGAACTTGAGATCGAGATATCTCGCTTGGAACGCCGCATCGGAGCCTGTGAGACCGCTTTGCAAACGTTCGTGAATTCCGGCGAAACCGAGCGCCAAAGCCGTGAATTGAATGACTGCCGGAAGCGATTGAAGGACTGTCTCGCGGAATGGGAAGAACTTAGTCAGACGCTGCAAGCATAATCTTTCAAGATACGAGACCCGTCCAAGGCCGGTCGGCCAACATCGGCGACCCAGGTCCGAGCACTTCCGTAACTCTGCATTTCGCGAGTTCCGTGCGATATTCAAATTGGCCCTTGGGCCGCAATCCACACACCTTGGCATACGGCGGCGATCACGGCCTGGCTGGAATGCGAATAAGGAAGGTCGAACTCCATGTTGCAATCTTCGGACAGCATTCAAAGATTTTCGTCGAACATACCAACCCCAGCGAAAACCGTCACTACGCCGGTGGAACAAGCCACGATAGGGCGATCCCTGGTAATCAAGGGAGAGGTTCGCGGCGAGGAATCTATTTACATTGACGGCCAGATCGAAGGTACAATCCACTTCGCCGACCATCGCGTCACCATCGGACGAAATGGAAAAGTGAACGCCAACATCTCCGCTCGCGAGGTCGTTGTCATGGGAAAGGTCAAGGGAAACGTTCAATGTACCGACCGCGTGGACATTCGCGCGGAAGGCTGCTTGACCGGCGATATAGTCACGCAGCGCATCAGCGTCGAGGATGGCGCGGTGTTGACAGGGAGTGTGCAGATTCGCACGGCTGAAGCTAAGGCAGAAAACAAGAAAGACAAATCGCAGAATCAAGCGCAGGCGACAAAAACCGTGGATGAGGTCCCGAGCGTTGGCACAAAAGAAGAACTCCTGGCTGCGGTCGCGGGAAAATAATCTGTTTCACAATTAGCGACCACCTTGAAGCCCATTCGAAACCGGATGGGCTTATGTTTTTTCGGCAGAAATCTCGTCACTTTTTCGGGTCGTCGCCCTTCAAATCCAGCGAAGCCGAGTTCATGCAATAACGCAAACCTGTCGGCGCCGGGCCATCTTCAAAAACGTGGCCGAGGTGCGCGTCGCACTTCGAACAGCGCGCTTCCGTCCTGACCATCCCAAACTTGCGGTCGCTCTCTTCTTCGATAGCACCCGGCTCCAGCGGCTTCCAGAAACTGGGCCATCCCGTTCCGGAATCGAACTTCGTGTCCGCACTAAATAATGGCTGCCCGCAACAGGCGCATTGATAAGTACCCTTGTCTTTCGTGTTCCAGTATTTTCCGGTGAATGCCGGCTCGGTTCCGGCTTTTCTCGCAACTTGATATTGTTCTGGCGAGAGCTGCTTCTTCCACTCTTCGTCGGTTTTGATTAGTTTATCTGCCGTTATTTTTTCTGCCATTGGCTGCCTCTCCGTCTTCTGGTAGTAGATTAGTTTGAAAATATGAGGCTTCATCCCGAGCCGCGAGGGATTTCGCGCGTAGCAAAAACGCGCTGAACATGAGCACGATACCAATCCCGGCAATGTCCTTAGCGAAATTATCCTTCGTCAGAGCGAGACCCCTCGCTTCCATGGAATGAAGTCGGCTTGCGCTTTAATCTCGGCTTTGGTGTGAACTTCTCCGCTGGCGACTTTGATCACCAACTCTAAAATTTCTTCGCCCATTCGTTCGATTGTAGTTTCGCCAGAAACGATTCTTCCGGTATCAATGTCAATGATGTCGCTCATGCGCTGCGCCAGGATTGAATTGGTCGCTAGCTTCACGACAGGAGCGATCGGATTTCCTGTCGGAGTGCCCAACCCAGTTGTGAACAGGACGATGTTTGCGCCCGCCCCCACTTGCGCTGTGACACATTCCACATCGTTACCCGGTGTGCACTGCAAATTCAATCCCTGCTCAGTTGCATATTCGGGATAATCAATCACAGCGACAACTGGGGACGTACCGCCCTTCTTTGCCGCGCCCGCTGATTTCATTGCATCCGTAATTAGGCCGTCGCGAATGTTTCCAGGGGAAGGATTCATGTCGAAGCCAGACCCGACCGCTTGGGCGCGGGCATTGTAGCTTTGCATCAACTGGATAAACCGGTCGGAAATCTCTTTTCGCGTGCTGCGATTGATGAATTGTTGCTCCACTCCGCACAATTCGGGAAATTCCGAAAGAATGGTTTTGCCCCCAAGAGCTACGATCAAGTCAGACGTGTGTCCGATAGCGGGGTTGGCGGAAATGCCGGAAAATCCGTCGGAGCCCCCGCACTTCAGGCCGACCGTCAAATGTGCGAGCGATGAGGAAAGGCGCCTCGCTTTATTGGCCTCGGCCATTCCAGAAAAAGTCTGGCGAATCGCCTCAGAAAGCATGGCGAATTCCGTACCGCTTTGTTGCTGCTCCAATATGAAGAGAGGCTTGTCGAAATTTGGATTGCGGCTTCTGATTTGCTGCTTAAGAATCCCGGCCTGCGCATGCTGGCATCCCAGGCTGAGGATTGTGGCTCCCGCGACATTTGGATGATTGATGTAACCCGCAATCAGGCCACAGAGATTGTTCGAGTCTTCGCGGGTTCCTCCACAGCCGCCTTCATGAACAAGAAACTTGATGCCATCAATATTCTGAAAAAGCCTTCGAGGCGAAGAGTCCGAACCGTTGCCCGGCACGCTGTGGGCGCTAATAGCTTCTTCGGCCTTCCCCTCTCGATACAGCCGCGCCAATTCGGCGACCTGCTGCCGGTAAACTTGCGGAGCGGCGAAGCCCAATTCTTCTTCAAAAGCCTGCCTCAGCACTGCGATATTTTGGTTCTCGCAAAATACCAGGGGTACGACCAGCCAGTAATTGCGGGTTCCCACTTGTCCGTCTGAGCGCGGATACCCTAGAAAGGTTCGATCTCTCCAGCGAGAAACGTCTGGAGCCTTCCAGTGAAATTCCTGCGACTTTGCCTGAAACGGCGCTGTCTGATGATGAACGTTGTTCGTAGTCAGGAGCGATCCCCGGGGAATTGGTTTCGTAGCACTCCCGACGATTACCCCGTACATGGTCACGGGCGCGCCAACTTGGAGATCTTCGGTGGCGAATTTGTGCTTGGCGGGAACGCTCGACAGCAACGTATAACTATTTTCCGAAAAATCCACTTCCTCGCCCAGTTTCAAATCAACGAGCGCGATGAGGACGTTATCCCTCGAGTCGAGTTGGAGAACTTTTTCTTGCACTCTAGTCAGTCAAGTAAATAGTTACCCTAATTAGATGAAGCTCAGACGAAGACGATTGCGAAATCATGGCCGCCCCGGATGACGAATATTGAACTCAATTCGTACTCGCCGGATGCCGCGCCTGCGAATCAATCGTTGTTCCCGATAGCGTCGCCCACCCACGGCGCGAGAGATCCCAGAAAATCAGGTAACCGGCGATCCCTGCAATCGCCAACAGCACGCCGCCCCACAACCATTGCTCGAAGACTAGCTTGCCAATTCCGAAAAGACATCCGTAAACAAGGATAACGCCCATCAGCCAGTTGAAAGAATTGCCAGCCACGTCACGAATCTCTGGCAATTCAGGAACTAGTCTCGCAATTTTCTTCCATCCGTAAACCGTCGGATGAACCCGCTTGTAAAATGCAATCAACGTTTGCTCGGATTCCGGGCGAGATAAAAACGTCGCCATCAGCCACGCAATCGTCGTAATTCCGCCGGTGATCAGAGCACTTTTCGCGTATACAACCGCGCTATTGCCACTGAACGTAACTTTGCTGAGCCAGATGGTGACCGCGGCTGCAACGACCATGGCTGATATCTCGCTCCACGCGTTAATCCGCCACCAATACCAGCGCAGTATGTATACCGCCCCCGTGCCAAAGCCGATATTTAAAACCAGGTCCCAGCCTTGCTTAATAGAAGTCAATTGCATGGCGGTATATCCGCTCGCAAGTACGAGCAAGACGGTAAACAATTTACTGACGAGAACGTAATGGCGTTCAGTTGCGCCCCGCACCATGAAGCGTTTGTAGAGATCGTTCACCAGATACGAACAGCCCCAGTTCAATTGCGTCCCCACGGTTGACATGAAAGCCGCGAGAAATGCGGCAACCATTAGCCCCCGCAATGCGGGAGGCAGGTAGTCGCGTAAGACCATTACGTATCCCTGCTCCGGGTTCGCGGCAAAAGCCGCACTGGGATGAATGCCACCGTTTGGCGAATAGACGACTATGGCGACCAGCGCGGTAATGATCCACGGCCACGGACGCAATGCATAGTGGGCGATGTTGAACCACAAAGTTGCGCCGAGAGAATTTTTTTCGTCTCTGGCGCTGAACATCCGCTGCGCCACGTAGCCGCCTCCGCCAGGTTCCGCACCGGGATACCAGGCCAGCCACCATTGCATGACCAAGTACACAAAGAAGGTAAGCAGTGGAAGGGTCCAAAGAGCGTCGGTTGTCAGTCCCATATGGAAGTCTGGCAAAAACGCGACTGGGTTCGCCGTTTGCACACCGGTCTGATGAACATTATGTTCGATCACGACCAAACGCGCCTGAAGCGCTTGCATCCCGCCTATTTTCGCCACCGCGACCCAAGCAAGCACGATGATCATTGCCATCTTCAAAATGAACTGGAACAGATCGGTAACCAGCACTCCCCACAACCCGCCGATGAAGGTATAGATGCCAGTGAATGGAATGATCACGAAGATGCATAGCAGCAGCGACGTTGTGTGCGGGGCGCCCAAAGTATATTGAAGAGTATGCCCCGCCAAAGCAAACTGCACCACCCGTCCTTCGGCGATGGCTGGACCCAGCAGAACAGTAATGATGTTAATCATCGCCTGCGTAACCCATCCCAGAATGAAGCAGTTCATGAACAGGCCGAGGTAGATCGCCTTGAAGCCGCGCAGAAAGGCCGCGGGCTTGCCTCCGTAGCGGATCTCGACGAATTGCACATCTGTCAGTATTTCTGCGCGACGCCAATAGCGGGCGAAGAAGAATACAGTCAACATTCCCCCGATGCAAAAGCCCCACCAGATCCAGTTCCCGGCGATTCCAGATTTCGCGACGAGACCGCAGACCAGCAACGGAGTATCCGCGGCAAACGTAGTCGCCACCATTGACGTTCCAGCGAGCCACCAGGAAACATCCCGCCCTGAAATAAAAAATTCCTCGGTATTTCCGCTGGCCCGGCGCCGGTAGTAAATGCTGATCAGCAGATTGATCAGCAGATATCCGGCGATGACCATCCAATCCGTCGAAGTGAGTGGCATTCAATCTCCGATTCGCTTAATATCCGAGTCATCTCGTCAACATCCTGATTCAGCGTTCGCCCGCGGCACGAAAGCCCTTCGCAAACTCGGGATGGCGCCGATAGTAACTTGCGCTTGAACGCTAGACTTCGGCCTGGTCAATGTAGCACCATCGCCAATCCTCGCCCGGCTCAAAGGATCGAATAATCGGGTGCTTCGTCTTATGAAAATGCTTAGTGGCGTGCTTGTGAACGGAACTGTCACAGCAACCAACGTGCCCGCACTCGAGGCAAAGGCGCAGGTGTACCCAAGTGGCTCCGATTTTCAAGCAATCCTCGCATCCCTGCGCCGAAGGCGTTACTTCGCGGATTGTGTTCAGGTGAGTGCAACTCATGATTTTCTCCCCATTAGAAACCACGTCGTTTCAAGAACATATTAGACCAGAGTTTCCGTAGGCTGGCGATATTCCCGCCTTAGCAATACAAAGCAATCCACTGGATGCGCTTGCGTTGACGCCTTTCCATGCACCTTCTATCCTTAAATAGAAGAGGTAGGTTCAGTGACAACCTGCCGTTTGAGCAGGCTCGTTCGTTCGAGCCATGGAGAATCGGTTTAAATGTTACAGGCATTCATCGTAACCTTGCGCGAGGGCGTCGAAGCTGCCCTGATCGTCGGCATCACGCTAGCCTACCTCACCAAGATAGGCCGGGCTGATCTTCGCAAATATGCCTACTGGGCTCTTGTTTCAGCATTTGTTGCCAGCATTGGCGTCGCCATCCTCCTTTCTCAGACGCATTTGAATGAGGACGTTTTCGAGGGCTGCGTCATGCTGGCGGCGGCAGCGTTTGTCGTCACCATGATCATTTTCATGATGAAGACGGGACGCAAGCTCAAGGGAGAAATTGAAGGCAAACTTGGATCGCTCGCTGGCAAAGGCTCGGCGGTTGGAGTTTTCTTTTTCGTTTTCTTGATGGTGCTGCGCGAAGGCGCCGAAACAGTATTGATTCTGTCGGCAGTTTCACTGAACTCTACCGAGCTGATGAGCTTTCTGGGAACCCTCTCGGGCATTTTCGTGGCGGTGTTATTCGGAGTGATGTTCGTTAAGGGAAGTGTTCGCATCAATCTGCAAAAGTTCTTTCGCATTACCAGCGCCATTCTGTTTTTCGTCGCCGCCCAATTGCTGGTTTCCGGACTGCACGAGTTATCAGAGTACGGAGTGCTTCCCTCTTCCAAGCGCGAGATGGCTCTGATTGGCCCGATCGTGCGCAACGATTTCTTTTTCGCGGTAACTATTCTCGCGTTGGCCGCGCTCATGGTTTTGTTGGAGGTGAAGCGCCGGCAACCTGCTTCACTTCCTTCATCTGGTGCGGAGCGACGCAAAGCCGCTTGGAGCGCCCGCCGCGAGCAATGGTGGATGAGGTCGGTTTACGCCAGTTCGTTTGTTTTCATTCTGCTCATCACTGCGGAGTTTGCTTATACGAAAAGCGTTAGCGCGCTTTCTCCGGCGACCGAAATTCATTTCACAAACGGTCAGGTAAGTATTCCGCTAGCTAAGGTTTCTGACGGCGACCTTCACCGTTTCGCCGCTCTCGAAAACGGTACGACGATTCGTTTCTGGCTGTACAAAAAACCCGACGGAAAGATCGCCACGGTTTTCGACGCCTGCCAGATATGTGGCGGCGTTGGCTTTTACAAAAGCGCGAATGGAGTCGTTTGCAAGAACTGCGCTTCGCCAATTAATGGGCAATCCATCGGAACCAAGGGCGGTTGTAACCCCGTACCTCTCATCGCGCAGATGACATCGGATGCCGTCATCATCAAGGAGGCGGACATCGCGACCGGCATCAAGATGTTCCAAAAATAATGTTTGTTCGTCTCGTGTATGAATCGTTTCGGCGGCAGAAGCGAAGCAAACTGCTGGCTGGCGCCGCCATTGCTTTAGGCGTGACCGTAGCCACGGCAATGATTGCCGTTGCCACCGATGTAGGCGACAAAATCAATCGCGAACTGCGCAGTTACGGCGCAAATCTCGTCGTCACCCCCCAGGACGATACTTTGGATGTTCAAATCGCCGGAATCAACCTCAAACCACCCAGCGACGGCGCTTACCTGGACGAGGCCGATCTTCCGAAAATCAAAGGCATGTTCTGGCGCAACAATATCGTGGGTTTTGCGCCCGTGTTGCCGGTGACCGTCACGGTCAATAAAGGCACCGCAAAGAATGTCACTCTTGTTGGTACATACTTTGCGAAGCGATTGCGCTTTGGCAACGAGAATTTTGTAACGGGCGTGCGCACAACCTATCCATTGTGGAAAGTTCAAGGCTCATGGCCGGATGACGATTCCCGTGACGTATTGATCGGCGAACAGTTGGCTGCGGCTCTGAGAGCAAAGCCCGGAGCGAAAATCAATATCGAGGGAGAGAATCTGCAAGTAACGGGCATTCTTTCAACAGGAAGCACGGAAGACAACGAAATCGTCGCACCCCTCTCCTTAGCGCAACAGATGCTGGGAAAGCCGGGTGTAGTCCGCAAGGTTTATGTCAGCGCCCTGACCAAGCCCGAAGACGCATTTGCCCGCCGCGATCCAAAGACACTCAGTCCTGATATGTACGACCGGTGGTATTGCTCTCCCTACGCCCAATCCATCGCCTTTCAGTTGCAGGAAGCGATTCCACATTCTCACGCCGAGCAAATTCGTCAGGTCGCTCAAACCGAGGGCACGATTCTGACGAGGATCAAAGGCTTGATGCTGCTGGTCACGCTGGCCGCCCTGTTTGCGTCCGCGCTGGCAGTTTCGGCAGCAATGGCGACAACCGTTTTTGAGCGACGCCGCGAAGTTGGGTTGATGAAGGCTCTTGGCGCCGGTGGGCTCGCAGTGGCTTCCTTCTTTTTCGCGGAAGCCGCATTATTAGCACTTCTTGGAGGCGCGGCAGGCTTCGCAGGCGGCTCGTTTCTGGCATACCACGCGGGGCGCTGGATATTCGATTCCCCAATCAACATTCAGCCAGTGCTGCTTCCGCTTATTCTGATTATCGCGGTGATTGTAACTTTTGCGGGTAGCGCTACCGCCATTCTCCGCGCCGTGAAGTTTGATCCGGTATATGCATTGCGCGGTGAAGGATGACGAAACCTCTACCAGGCGGCCGTGCAGGCGCGCAGCATACCTCAATGTTTTTCCGCATGCTGGTTCGGGCCGCGATTCTCCGTCGCGGCCGCGCGGCATCCGCTTTGCTGGCCATGATCGTCGCAGCGACCGTCACGACGGCATTGTTGAATCTTTTTGTGGATGTGCAATCTAAGCTGCGCAGAGAATTTCGGAATTACGGCGCCAATGTCGTCGTGATCGCGAAAGACGGAAAGACACTTCCTCCCGATGCTCTTGCTAAAGTCGAGGCGACGGTTGGCAGGGATCCCCGTGCGAAACAGAGCGTTGCGGTCCCCTTTGCTTACGTCGTGGCCCGAACCTCCAACGATCAGCCGGTTGTCGTCGCCGGCACCGATCTTTCTGCTGTCCGCAAGCTGAACAATTGGTGGTCAGTAACGGCATGGCCGAAGCAGCCCGAGGAAGCTCTCCTTGGTGTTCGAGCGTCGGCCATCGTAAATCCGCAGGGAAAGTCTTTCGATCTCACCTTCCACGGGCGCACGATTCATTTGACGCCCGCGGGCACTGTGGGCACGGGCGCGGACGAAGACAGTCGTATTTATGTATCATTGTCCGATTTCGAAGCTTGGACAGGCGTGCGGGCGTCAACAATCGAAGTGGATGTTTCCGGCCCGCCTGCTGATGTCAACGCAACGATCGCAAGACTCGCTCAGGTTTTGCCCGACGCCGATGTCCGGCCAGTACGGCAAATCGTGGAAGCCGAAGCTCGCGTGTTGGGAAAGACAAGGGCGACGTTGTTGGCGGCTTGTATTCTAGTCATCGCCACGGCCGCGCTGTGCGTTCTGGCAACGCTCACCGGGTGGGTGCTTGACCGGCGCCGCGATTTCGCGATCATGAAGGCTCTCGGCGCATCGCAGCGGTTTATCAGTGGATTCTTCGCCGCCGAGGCTGCCTTTCTGGGGGCTTTTGGGGCATTGCTTGGCTTTGGTTTCGGAATCGGAATCGCGGCGTGGATTGGCAGAACTAACTTTCATGCGCCCGTAATGCCCCGATTCGAGCTGTTTCCAATTGTTTTGCTCGGGTGCATTCTGATTGCGCTGGTCTCCGCGATTGCGCCGATTTCCGCGCTGCGGCGAGTGCAGCCAGCTATGATCTTAAAAGGTGAATGAAGCCATAAATACGGGGCGGCAGGGAAAGACTTGATTCAGCTCAAACATGTAAGCCGGTCATATCCAGCTCGAGCGGAAGCTGGAGGGGCTATTCGTGCGCTGGAGGACTTCTCACTCGCCGTTGCGCCGGGCGAGTGGATTGCAATCATGGGCCCGTCGGGATCGGGTAAATCAACGCTTGTGAATCTGATCGGCTGCCTTGATCGTCCGACATCCGGTGAAATCTGGATTGACGACCAGAATGTGGCCAGCATCTCCGCGGGCAACTTGAACCGTGTACGCGCGGAAAAAATCGGATTCATTTTTCAACAGTTCCACCTGATTCCCTACCTCACGGCGGTTGAAAATGTGATGCTGGCGCAATACCTGCACAGCATGACGGACGAAGAAGAGGCGCTGACGGCTCTTGATCGGGTCGGCCTGAAAGATCGCGCGCATCACGTGCCGTCGCAGCTTTCCGGCGGCGAGCAGCAGCGCGTATGTATTGCTCGGGCGCTGATCAACGATCCCAAAATTGTATTAGCCGACGAGCCTACCGGTAACCTCGACGCCGTCAACGAAGAGATTGTGCTTCGTCTCTTGCGCGAGTTGCATCGCAGCGGGCGCACCATCGTGATGGTCACGCACGATCCGGTAGTGGCACGATTGGCCGATCGCCGGATTGAGCTGCATCATGGCAAGATCGCCGCACAGGAAGTTTTTGCCATGGCGGATGAAGAGCAATTCGACGAGGTACTCGAGGAACTTTGGGCGCTCGAGGAAAATGGGCAAATCGCCGAAACCGGCCGCATGGAAGTTCACGGGGCTCTACCGGTGAGCATTGCCATCGAAAAGATGACCGCCCTGGGGCTGGTCACGACGAGCGTGCACAACGCTCCAATCCCTGCGTCTAAGCCTTTTATTAATCCGTGCCACGATGCTCTCAAGCCGACTGGCGTTTCCACCGGCGAAGGAAGCATGATTGTCGAGCTGACCCTTCGGGGTCGCCAGCGCGCCGCCGATGTAATTCGCCGTCACCGTCTTGCCGAACGCCTGTTTACTGATAGCCTGGCTCTCGATAGCGAATCGGAAATTGAGCAGCAAGCCTGCAAATTCGAGCACATACTTTCGCCAGAAGCTACCGACAAGATATGTACATTCCTGGGACATCCGCGCACATGCCCGCACGGGGCACTGATTCCACCGGGGCCGTGTTGCGGTCGAAACGTTGCGGAATTAGCCGGTACCTTCCGAGCCAAATCGGATCGCGTTAGCTAACGTGACGACCCCTCGCCGCCCTGCCATCGGAGTGTTCGACTCGGGCTTTGGTGGCCTTACAGTACTTAAAGCTTTACTTGAGCTTATCCCGCATTCGGATTACCTCTACTTCGGTGACACAGCCCGCCTTCCTTACGGCTCGAAGTCTGCCGAAACCGTCGCGAGGTACGCCATCGAAGCAACACGTTACCTCGAGCAGCATGGCGCTCAACTATTAGTTGTCGCCTGCAACACGGCGACCGCACTCGCTCTGGACAAGATCGAAGCGCGGTCCGGGGTTCCAGTAGTTGGGGTAATAGAACCCGGTGCGGAAAGCGCCTCCAAAGAGAGTAAGAACCGGAAGGTGGTCGTCATCGGCACTGAAGCCACCGTCAGCAGCCACGCTTACCGCAGAGCACTTGAGCAACGGGGAATCCAGGCGAAAGAGAAAGCCTGCCCTTTGCTGGTTCCGTTGGTTGAAGAAGGTTGGATTGACCACAATGTGACCGAGCAAATCGCTCGCATCTATCTCAACGAAGCGTTTGCCGATGGATTTGAAAATGGAGATACCCTCGTTCTGGGATGCACGCACTATCCGCTGATAAGACGCGTGCTTCGGAAAGTGGCTCCTGATCACGTCGCGATTGTTGACTCGGCGCAATCCACGGCCCAAGTCGTGAAAGATATGCTGGGAAAATCCCTCTCTGAGGCAACCGAGGACGAGCGCCGCAAAATGCCGCGGCTGAAGTTTTTTGCTACGGATTCAGTGGAGAAATTCCGAACTCTTGGAGCGCGTTTCCTGGGACGTGAAATCGAGGACGTTCACCACGTGGATCTGAAGGAATAGTTTCCAAACGCTGGCAGAAGACGATCAGTACAGATTGAAACTGACTTCGACGCTGATCTCTACCGCGACCGGTTTTCCATCCTTTATGGCAGGTTTAAATCTCCATTGCTTTACCGCTTCAATGGCTTTTTCGTCCAGACCGAGGCCGACACTGCGAGAAACTGTTATGTTGCGCGGAAGCCCATCGGGACCGACGATTAAAGAAACTATCGAAGTTCCTGAATACTTCGCTTTGCGGGCCTCTTCAGAATACTCAGGCGAAGGATCGTAAAGGACGCTGGGCGCGCTCACTCCTCCTCCAACGTGATATGCGCCTCCACCAGTGCCACCGCCATGTCCTTCTCCGACTCCGGGCCCGGAGCCGACGCCCACTCCGCCCAAGGAACCGGAACCAATTCCACCGCCGGATCCTGTTCCGTTGGAAGGAGGACCGGAGGGCAGCTTAGACATTGGAATTCCCAGATTGGGCAAGTTATTCATCGCCATCTTGATCTGCGGAGGAACAACAACTGTAGGCACAACCGGAAGCTTCGGATGATCGTTCCGAACTATAACCGCCGGAGGCGTGATCTGCTCCATTGCCAGCTTGGGAAGTTTTCCTTTTGACGCCTGGAATTTGTCTCTGTCGCCACCCCCGCCACCGCCACCGGCAAGAGTCTTGGAGGGCTTCAGAACCGGAATGTCGTCAGGAGCGATGATTGTCGTCACTACGGATTGCTTCGGGGTCTCCTTCACTATCCTGCGAGCCCAAAGAGTGGCTCCAACGATAAGCGCAAACAAAATGATATGGGTTATGGTCGAACCAAGCGCGCCATTTTTCTTGTTGTCGTAAAAGCCCCAGATGTCTTTAACCGGAATCGGCTTCGAGGTCAGTACAAGCGGTGGCAGTTTTTTGGGAAAAAAGAAATCATTCAAATTCTGAGTGAGAGACTTGAACAGCGATTGCTCAAAAGTGTTCGGAGGCAGAAGAAAACTCGGCACCGGAGTGGAAGCCGAGGAGACGCTGGCGGGTTGCGATTCGATATCGAGGCTTGCCATAATTAGTCGAAACTCTCCAGCATCTGTCCCTTCGTAAGAATGGATGAGTCCGGTGCTCCCAAAGTTGCTTTTACGAAAGGGTTACTCCCCCCAAGAGTACCGCTCGTTCGCCGCCGTCGCAACTGCCATTAGCGGCGCGGCTGACATTTTAGATGCTTAAAGTTGCCAAACGTCATCTTTCAAAATCGTACACTCGAATCGAAAATTTCCATAAGGCATTAAGGAGCACTTTGCGGTTCATCGGCCCCCTATAAATGGACGTTCCCCGACTGGCTCCCTATAATGAAAGAAATCAATTATTTGGGAGAACTCAGCGCGTGCCGCTCGACCTTAAATCTACCATCAATCTGCCCAAAACCGACTTCCCAATGAAGGCGAACTTGCCTCAAAACGAGCCTAAAATCCTGGCCCGGTGGGAGGAGATGGGCATTTACGGCCAAATTCAGCAGGCCCGGTGCGGCGCTCCCATGTATGTTCTGCACGATGGGCCTCCCTACGCCAATGGACCCATCCATTTGGGTCACGCCCTCAATAAGTGCCTGAAAGACTTCATCGTGAAGTCAAAAAGCATGGCTGGCATGGACGCCCCATACGTCCCAGGTTGGGACTGTCACGGCCTGCCTATTGAAATCAAGGTTGACCAGCAACTAGGCGGCAAAAAGTTGCAGATGAATCCTGCTGACGTACGCATGGAATGCCGCAAGTACGCTCAAAAATATCTCGACCTTCAGCGCGAGCAGTTTAAGCGGATCGGCGTCTTCGGGCGCTGGGACAATCCTTATTCCACCATGACTCCGCAATATGAGTCTGTGGTTTTGTCCACTCTCTACGACTTTCTAGAAAAAGGTTTCGTCTACAAGGGCCTTCGCTCCGTCTATTGGTGCATTCACGACCGAACTGCGCTTGCGGAAGCGGAAGTCGAATATGACGACCACACCAGCCCCACGGTTTGGGTGAAGTATCGCCTTCAATCCGATCCGCGAACCATTGATCCCGCGCTGGCGGACGCTCGCATTCACGGCGACAAGCCGATCTTCACAATCATCTGGACAAC
>PNAR01000343.1 GCA_003169715.1 Acidobacteriaceae bacterium
CGCTCGAAGAATTGAAAGCCAAGAATATCTGGACTGTTGGTTTGGATGAACGCGGACCGCAAAGCTACGATTCGCTGGACTACAACATGGATTGCGCCATCGTTCTCGGCGCTGAGGGCAAGGGAATTCACCAGCTGGTCGCCAGAAAATGCGATTTTCTGGTTTCGATTCCGATGCTCGGGAAAGTGTCGTCTTTGAACGTCTCGGTCGCCGCCGGAGTGATGCTTTACGAAATTGTACGGCAACGGACAATTAGAGTGGAGTCTGCAAAATCCAAATGAAATGGCTTTGGCTGGCTCTTGCGGTTTGTGCAATGCAGACCTCGGCGCGATCTCTCGATCGAGAGGCATTCACTTTCACGAACTATAACCTTAATGTCCGGATCGAACCCGAGCAGCAGCGTATCGGTGTCCGTGGGAGAGTTACTCTACGCAATGACTCCATTTCTCCGCAGAAATATGTGTGTCTCCAAATTTCATCCAGTTTAGGTTGGCGCTCGATTCAGATGGACCGAAAGCCAATCGAATTCGTTTCGCAAACCTATACCTCTGACATTGATCATACGGGCGGACTTTCAGAAGCAATCGTTACTCTGCCTCAGGAGATTGCACCGCATGGGTCAGTCGAATTGGACGTTGGATATGAAGGGACCATTTCGTTGGATACAAAGCGCTTGGAGCGAATCGGCGTGCCGAAAGAAATGGCGAAGCACAGCGACTGGGATGAAATCGGTGAATCGTTCACGGCAGTGCGTGGGGTTGGATACGTGACGTGGTACCCGGTAGCGATGGAATCGGCGAATCTATCGGATGGGAATACCCTAGCAGAGACAGTCGGGCGATGGACGCAGCGTCATGGCGACTCAGCAATGACGGTAACTTTTGAATCCACATCCCAAGACCAGATTTTCTTCAGTGGAACGCCGGACATGTTCTCCGTAAATGCCGATAAGGACATAGCCAAGGTGGCAGTGTTCAGCATAGTCAGGTTCGGGATCAATGTACCAACGTTCGTAATCGGCAACTATCAAATGCTCCCAGCTACAGATATGTCCACGGTCGCATACATGCCCGGTCACAGTGATGCATCGAAGGCGTACGCGGATGTGATGACCAAGCTCGATCCATTCATGCCCGTCGGAGGGAAAGCGCGGTTGCAAGTGATTGAGCTCTCTGATCCGGATGCGGCTTCCTTTGTGACAGAGGGAATGTTGCTGACGCCATTGAAGCCTGCAGCCACTTCGGACGTGGAACTCACACTGGTTTATGCATTCAGTCGGCAACTCGTGCGTTCCCCACGACCCTGGATTCAGGAAGGCCTGGCACATTTTGCCCAGGTTCTGCACATCGAGCAGCAACACGGCCGACAGGAGGCTCTCGATTACCTGAATGTGCACCGCACGATATTGCTGGATGTTGAAAAGGCAGCGGCAACGAGCCCACGTGCCGCGGCAAAGAACAATCCGGAAACGGCTTACTCTCTTATCAATTCGCCAGACGACATATATTTGCAAACTAAGGCAATGAACGTTTGGTGGATGTTCCGCGACATGTTCGGGGGCCTAAACGGCTTGGCCGCTTACAGGGCGTCGGAAGATAAGGACCCTGCCTATATGCAGAGATTGCTTGAAAAGCAGACTCATAAAGATTTGGAATGGTTCTTCGATGACTGGGTTTATCGCGACCACGGGTTGCCGGATTTTCGGGTGGAATCGGTGTATCCGCGGAAACTGGTCAACGGAAGTTATCTTGTTACAGTGACGGTCGAGAATATGGGAAACGCTGGAGCCGAGGTTCCGGTGATTTTGCGGACGGATGGCGAAGAAATTAGCAAACGGCTGGAAGTTCACGCGAAATCCAAAGCATCCGCCCGGATCGAGACTGTGACCATTCCGCGGGAAGTGGTCGTGAACGACGGCAGCGTGCCAGAGAGCGATATGAGCAACAATAGTTACAAGATCGTGCTGCCGCCGAACTAAGTCCGGGAGAAACCGAGGAGGCCGATGACTGAGGCCGAATTCAAAAAGTATATGGGGGCGGCGGAAAGCAATCCTAAGCGGCTGGCAGCGGCAGTCTTAGGGCTGTCTGCTGAACATTTGCGTTATAAGCCCGCGCCGGATAAATGGTGCATCCTGGAAATTCTCGGACATCTGGCGGACGTCGAGATCGTGTTTGGGCACCGCATTCGTCAAATGCTGGCGGAGGAGAAGCCGGTCATTGCGCCCATGGATCAAAATGCTTGGGCGCGCAATTTGGGATACATGGAGACTCCGCCCGCGGAACTGATTGCGCTCTTCGGAATAAACCGCCATCATAACCTGCGTGTTTTACGCCGAATCAAGCCGGAGGACCTGGATAGGTCCGCGTATCATCCCGAGCTAAAGCGCGACATGCTCCTCAACGAGATAGTGGAAAAACTCGACACGCATACTGAGAATCATCTGCGGCAGATTGAGAAACTAAAAAGAGCGTCGAAATAGCAGACTGACCCTCCTCTCCCTTTCGTAACACTCCCGTATTAGCCACGGCCCCTTATTCCCGCCACTGCCCGCCAATTCGGGGTAAACTGTATCCATGTATACGGCCGACGTACTGAACCGGGTTCAAGCTTTGCGAGAGGAAATAGCAGCCATTCGTGGCATGAATAATAAGTATTCAGAGCAGGAAAAGCCGGCAGGATTGGCCGTGCGCGCCAATGGAGACCGTGAGAGCAGACTAAAAGAAATCATGCTGGAACTCTCGGGTATTGCCAAGGATCAGCACCCATAAGACTTCTTCCCGCACAACACTCAATTTCAAGATGAAAGCCGCAGCTCGTGCGGCTTTTCTTTTGACCGGCTCACAAAGCGCGGGCGGCGGCGGGTTGCCATATAATCGCTAGATTAAAGTGCCAGTTGGCCTCAACCAAATCGTTGCCGCTACGAAGCTCAGAGTCGCCGCGACGCGGCGTTCCGCGGATTTGCACGAACTGGAACGGCAGGCTCAAACCCATGCCCCGCGCGGCTTTCGGGACGCGTTAGAGCGGAAAAACAAACACGGAATCGCGATTATTGCCGAGTTAAAAAAGGCGTCGCCTTCGCGCGGATTGATTCGCGCGGATTTTGATCCGGAAAAACTGGCTGCGGAACTGGAAGCCGCTGGTGCTGCCGCGCTGTCTGTTTTAACCGACGAAGATTTTTTTCAAAGTTCATTGGAGAATCTTCGGCGGGCCTCAGCGAGCACACACCTGCCTTGCCTGCGCAAAGATTTTATCGTAGATGAGTTTCAGCTGCTCGAAGCCCGGGCGAATTCGGCGGATGCTGTCTTGTTAATCGTCGCGGCGCTGACTTCAAGAGATCTCGCGGCGTTTGCACATCGGGCTGCTGAATTGGATTTAGACGTTCTGTGCGAAGTTCACGATGAACGAGAACTTAAGACCGCGCTGGATACGGG
>PNAR01000437.1 GCA_003169715.1 Acidobacteriaceae bacterium
GCCCCAGCGAAGCCCCATTTTCCCACTGCTGAGTTTGTCAGAAAGCACACCGCCCAATGGAATGGAGAGAACGGAGAAAATACCCGGAAGGCTGCTGAGGCTGCCTGAGTCCGTGAGATTGAAGTGGCGTACGTCTACAAGGTAGAGATAGAACCAGAAAATGAAGATATATGAGACGTAGCCTTCAATGGTATAGCTGAGAGTAAGTAAAACGAAGTTACGTGACCATAAATCGCGAATAGGGGTTGTGGAGGATGCGAACTTTTGCGCAGGTTTGTTGTTCGGCGCATGTTTGCTTCGCAGAGCTGTCCAAATAAATCCCGTAGCGAGTGCCGGTAGAGCTGAAATCAACAGCGCATAGCGCCATCCCCAATGGACCATCACGCGAGACAGCACAGCCGGAGCTACTGCCGAAGCGACTCCAACTGCGCCGAGAACAATTCCGTTGGCTGAACCTTGATGTCTCGCGGGAATCCATTGAGCTACGCCGCGCGCGGCTGCAGGAAAAGTTGGCGATTCGGCAACTCCCAAAATAAAGCGGAAAATGAGGAGCAGAGTAAATGCGCTCATAGTTCCCGCACTGAGTGGCGATCTGCCTAACCTTGCAATGATCAGCGTGAGCACAACCCAGCTAAACGATGCTGCCCCGAGAATACGTGCGGTTCCCCAACGATCGGCAGCACTGCCGGCGGGTATCTGAAAAAGAGCGTACCCCAAGACAAAAGCACTAAAAAGACTTCCCATACCAATCTGCGAGAAGCCCAGGTCTCGCATGATGAGGGCGCCGGTCACGGAAACATTCATACGGCATAGATAGCTGCCAAGGGCCGTTAAGGCCAGTAACGTGACCAAACCCCAAGCCTTGTGCCCATTGTTCTGTGGACTAGCGCCGTTGTCGTTCTTTGTAGGCGTTAGTCCTGGAATCGGAGTGTCCATGATTTGGGCTCTTCTATTTAAGAGGAGATAAATTTCGTCGACAGGGAATCTAAGGCGCTATTAATTTTATTTTGAACAAATCGTGGCTATAAATTACCATAATAGCGGCTTTATTTGGTCAATAATATAAAAAGTGCTTGACACCGTGCGTAAGCTGCCCTTACAGTACTGCGAAAGATATTCAGGATGTTTGCGATGCAGTTTGAAATCGCGAGATGTGAGCCGTCGAATCGCGTGGGAATTTAGCTTAAGGAGACTCTGTAATGACCTCGGATAGTTCAATTGGAACCTTTCTCAAACGAGTAAGGCTTTTTAATTTCGGGCTGCGATGGGCGGTGGCAGTCGTTTTATGCGGACTGCTGCTACTAGGTCTGGCGTCTCAGGCACAAGTGGCCCTTGGCGGCATGTCCGGGACAATTACGGACGCAGGAGGTGCGGCGATTCCCGGGGCCAATATTACTGTCATCAATTCCGAAACCCAGGGCAAACGCTTGGCGACCAGCGATGCTAACGGCTCCTATCGGGTGGACGGGCTTCAGGTGGGGACTTACACCTTAGAAGTGGAGAAGGAAGGCTTCAAGAAATATTCGCAGATCAGAATCCCCATAACCCCTGGCCAGATCGAAGCGGTTGACGTCGTGCTGCCGGTGGGGGCAGTTACGGAAACGGTGGAAGTGAAAGACGCGATCCCGGTGCTGCATACCGATTCCGGCTCTCTCACCACGAACATCCCAACAGTGGCTTACGCCGAAAAACCAATCGTCGACCAGAGTCGGCAGGACTATCTTTTTGACGCGGTAGTGTGGCAGCCCGGGTCGGCTTCCGGAAATGGCGGCTACTATTCGACCGCCGGCAACCGGGTCAGTATGCAAAGCGCCAGCGTGGAAGGACTGGTGAACAGCGTCACCTATGTCCGTCCTCCTTATATTGGGATTCAAGAAGTCAACACGGTATACAGCAACCCTCCGGCTGAATACGCCCGGCCTTCCACGACGACAGCTACTTTTAAAAGCGGAACGAACCAAGTGCACGGAGAATGGATGAGAAACTTTGTGAATCCGTGCTTGAATGCGCGCAACACGCCGTTCAGTCGGCCCGCGATTTACCCCTGTCCGAGTTCTTGGAGAGATCAATTGGCAATCGGCGGGCCAATATACATTCCCAAACTGTATGACGGGCGCAACAAGAGCTTTCTGTTCTTCGCCATTAGGCGCAACCCGTTGTGGTCGTCGGATCCGGTGGCCAAACCTCTGTATCCCACAACCATGTCCGTACCCACATTGGCTATGCAGCGAGGGGATTTCTCTCAATATCCAAAGACAATTAAAGATCCACTCACTGGTTTGCCGTTCCCCGGGAACATTATCCCCGCAAACCGCATCAGCCAAATGGCACAAGTCTACGCCAGCACCTTTTTTGCTAACAACCCTACATATGTGGGAGCACCCAACAGTTTCGTCAACAACGCCTACTTCTTGGGAAAACGCTACCAGGGAGCCGGTGATGCCAAGATGCTCCGCTTCGATCAGAACATAGGGACGCGTGGCTCCTTGTCTTTCAGCTTCATGCACGAGGTTTCGGGCGACAGCATCGGCATCCAGCAAAATCCGACGCCGGTCACTGTCACGGGCGAACTTCTCAAGACATGGACTCCCTCGCTTGGTTACACCTATACTTTCACGCCCCATCTCATTAACCAACTGCGCGTGGGGCTCTACTACTTTTACCTCCACGATACTTTGCTGAATACCAATGGGAATGTAACTTTCTACAATGATTTGACGCCGACGAAAGGCAGCGCCATTGTGTCCTCTTATGGACTGCAAGGAATTCCAGCTTCGAATTTTGCTGGAGCACCCGCCATCTCCATAGCCGGCTGGCCTTCGGTACCTGCTGGTGGCATCGATGAATCCACAAATATTGATGAGCGCGCAACTCTGAGCGACAACGTCTCGTATCAGCACGGTAGGCACACCTTCAAAACGGGCTATTCAGCTTTAAAGCAAACTGGAGATGGCACTTCCACGAACCTGGCTCAGCCCCCGGGCCCATATTTCGGCGCTTTCACTTTCAACGGCACGTTCAGCGGCGACGGTTGGGCAGATTTTCTGCTCGGCCTGCCCAGCACCAGTCAGCGCTTTACTTCGCGCGGGAACATCGGATTGAACGAATGGCAACACGGCGTATTCTTCCAGGACGATTTCAAGGTGTCCTCAAGATTGAGCCTGCAATTGGGTCTGCGTCTTGATCTCTTCGAAGCGCCCTACGACAAGAATGACCTCTATTACAACTTCGATCCTAAATCGTTTTCGGTGGTAGTACCGAATCAGTATGCCGCCGACCACGTTAGTCCGTCCTGGCCCTCGGCCAAATTCCCCGTATCTCTCGCGTCTAACGTGGGCTTTCCCTCACGGCTGGTCAACAGCAGCCGCCAATGGGCACCGCGGTTCGGGTTCTCCTATCTTTTGACCAATAAGACGGTGGTGCGTGGCGGGTACGGTATCTTTACCGGTAACCTACGTTATAACTACGTGCAGACCAACGGGCCCTTCGCTCCAGTGGAAAGCTACACAAACCAGGCCACTCCCGGAGTAGGCGAAGGCGCTTTGTATTCCATGCCAGATCCCTTTCCGGCCGTGGGACAGGCGAATATCCAGACCATTAACGGTTACAACGTGAATTATCAGGCGCCTTACACGCAAAACTGGAACGTGAGCCTCGAGCGTGAGCTTCCCGATAACTGGGGCCTAAGTGCCACCTATCGCGGTATTCATGCAGTCAAACTGCCGTATGTCGAAAATCTTAACGCTGTTCAGGCGAGCGCTACACCGTTCAGTCAGTCCCGGTTGTCCTATCCCACTCTTGGGGCCATCAACTACATCGTCAATGGGGCGGATGACGAATACAACGCCGTGATGTTCCAGGTCACACATCCATTCAGCTCGGGAGTTTATTTTGTGGCTGCCTATACCCACGCCCGTGCCTACACCGATGCGCCTACGGCCTCAAGCGCTGTTGGTTTTGCGGGGGCGGATGACCAGTCAGCGTACACACCGGAATACACGTATGACTTGTCACGTGATTGGGGTAGGGATTCGACGAACCCATCGGATGATTTCATCAGCAGCTTCGTGGTTGATCTTCCCGTGGGGCGAGGTAAGAGATTTGCAGGAAATGCCAATAAAATCGTGAATGGGATTATCGGAGACTGGAGCTTCTCTGGAGCGTTTTCGTATCGTTCTGGCTGGTTCTTCACGCCGGTCCTGAACGGAGTGGATGTGGGCAATATTGGCAACACGGCCTCGCGCCGGCCAGATCGAGTTGCTGGTTGCGATCCCTATAAGGGGGAACGCCAGGTGCGCGGGTTGTGGTTCAATCCTGCCTGCTTCACAATTCCAGCTGCCGGTGAATTGGGCAATGTTGCTCCCGGTTCACTTGAGGGCCCAGGAGCATCGACGGTGATCTTTAATCCCTTTAAGGATTTTTCCTTGGGCTCAGTACGTGAAGGAATGCGTCTGCGGATCGGAGCGGAGATATTCAATCTCTTCAATCATCCAGTCTACGGGGTACCTAACGCGAACCTTAGTTCTCCCTCTGCAGGGACCATCACATCCATTGCAGCTCCGCGGGGGAGCGGTAACGACTATAGTGGTTCTCGCTCTATCATCATGACGGCGAGATTCATCTTCTGACGGGTAGTTAGGAGTAAACTCCGCCGGTAACAGCGCGCTTTTGGCGGGGACAGGCTGGACAAACCACAGCTTAAGAGGGCATGCCTTTGACCATGCCCTCATCTTTTCTGCAAAACAAGTCTTTCGACGGTGAGCGATGGGAACCTGGAGCGAAAGGCGGCCTAACCATGGAGACTGAGATGACGCCTCGGCCGGCGCATTAGCGCTGGAACGCCGTTGTCGCCTGCGCTACGAATGCAAGCATTGATCCAGCATGCCTAAGGTCAACTCAATGTCGGCTTCCGTGTGTGCAGCGGAGATGGAGCACTGCTTGGTTTCAACCGGGAAGAAGTAGATCCCACGCTGGATCATTTTCTGGCGCATGTTCCGGTCACGCGCGAAATCATGGTTCGAAGCCAGGTCATGCCAATCGCGTGGCTCGTGGTCCATGAAATAAATGCAGAAGGCAGAGCCTTGTCTCGCGACCACGCCAGTGATTCCGCAGGCACGAAGGATATCTTCGATTCCAGCCTGTATCTGTTCACCGAGGCGGTTGAGCCGCTCATAAATCTCCCCATTGCCTTCAAGTAGGCGCTCGATGGTGGCGATTGCGGCGGACAAAGATAAGGGATGGCCATTGTACGTGCCGGCAACGAAAGGACGCTTTGTGGGATCCGCATCGGCAATACACTGCATGAGTTCACGCTTGCCCACGAGGCAAGAGATGACATAGCCGTTTGCCATGGCTTTGGCAAATACCGCCAAGTCCGGGCGAACGCCACTGATCTTGCTGTAACCTCCGAGGGAATGGCGAAACCCGGTCTTCACCTCGTCGAAGATTAGGAGGAATCCATATTTATCGGCGAGTTCCCTCAGCCCTTGAAGGTAGCCGGGCAGCGGTTTTATGATCCCAATGTTTTGCAGAATCGGTTCAGTAATTAATGCGGCGATCGGATATCGCTTGCAAACATATTTCACCGAATCCAGATCGTTAAAGTTGACGATGTGAACAAGCTGCTGATGGGCAAGAGGGACACCGCTTCCCAGCGGGATATATTTGTATTCCCCGGGCGATACTCTGGGGCCGATCAACTCAATAGGGGTCAGGACATTGCAGGCGACGTCGTTGTGTGAACCATTGAATCCTCCCTGCATAACGATGATGTGATCACGGCCAGTGATCCCGCGCGCTAGCCGTAGAGCCGACATCGTGGCCTCTGTGCCTGTGTTCAGGATCTGAACCATCTCGCATACTTCGATGTTCGTGCACATCAATTCAGCGAGGCGGCCTTCCAGCGTGTTGGTACCACTGCCGCAAAGGTCGAGGCCAGCCTTCAGAGTCCGTTCCACAGCTACATTCACGTAATGATCGTTATGGCCGAGGACGGTTGGACCAAATGCCGCATGGTAGTCAAGATAACGATTCCCATCGGCGTCCCACATGAAGGCACCTTTAGCTTTTTCAAAGGCCAACTCGGGTTCCGTCCGGCGGGGAAGGGACATGACTCCACCCGGAATGTACTTGCGGTTGTGCTCAAAGATGCTCTTCGACGTGGCGTATGACTGAGTGTGCGTTGCTGGCACTGGCAATTCCTCCTTGGGGATACTGGAACGGGGGTGATCTTCAGCGCCTTCTACCATTGTTTAAAGTTCCTCGTAGACGGGTCAAGCCGTACCGATCAGACTGGGGGACTTTCATTGCGTCCGTTTATCCTCAAATTCAATCAAGGTTCAATACCTGCAGTTCTCAGGCTGTAAAGTTAAACGAGTAGAGTTTGGCGTCGTGCATGTAAAACACCAGCCGACGAAACGGCGACGCAGGTATTTTTGGCTGGGATCGCCAGGAAAGCTGATGCTTGGTCGAGCTTCTGGTGAAGCGATCAAAATCCTTGCGGCTGTATCCCGGGATGACTTCATCCTTCTCGTTCATGACTTCGACTTCGATGTATCCATTTTGTGCGCACTCGGCATTGATTACTACCCCTGATCCGGGGGTGGATAAAGGACGAAGGATCAAAACGCCCTCCCGAACGGGACCGGCATTGAGAGAGCAGAATCCGTCCAAACGCAACTTGGCGAGGCCCAGGAAGTATCCGACCTTATTGACGTCCTTTTCGGGGACATTCACTCCTTCGCGATACCATTCAGAGAACCAGTCGTGACGGCCATAGCCGTTGCCGTTGTAGTAGAACCACAATTCATCTCCCATCACGATGGGGTCAATGCAGAACTCAGCCATCCATTGGTCCCAGCTTCCCGCGGGTCCCGCAGTGAGCCACGGAGTACGGATTCGACGCCAGTTTCTTCCATCTAAACTGTAGGTAAGCTGAACATTCATGGTGTCTGTCACGCCATGAAGCATGTTGAGAAATCCAATCCATGTGTCGCCGATTCGATACTGCGACATTCCGTACATGTAGTCATCGAGGTTGTCCTGCTCGTCTGGGCCGAGTATTAAACGGGGTTCATCCCAATGAATCAAGTCACTGCTCAGTGTCTGGAATATCCGCCGTTTGTTATTTCTTGCGAAGTCTGCAGTGTTGAACGGGCCGAAAAAGCTGTTAGTGCGTGGAAGGCGAGGATTCAGTTCCACGTGTCCCATGTCCCGGTGGCGGGTATTGAGAATATAGATTTTGCTGTCGAGATCGTAATTCAGGACAACAACGTCATTCAGTTGTGATCCCAGCTTTCCGAAGCTCGGCGTCTGGTCGTAATTTGTCCAGTGAATTCCATCAGACGAGTAGGCGATGTAAAAATGTGACTTCTCGAAGTGACCCTCTCCGGTATTGTCGATCGGGGCTTCTAAGTAAATGCTTTTGAAACGCTTGGATTCATCTTTTTCAAAAGGATCAAGCATCACGTCGCGCACATTGACGGTTCCGGTTTTCGGATCACCCCAATAGATATTGGTGTCTTCTCCGTTTTCTTTGAAAATTCCCAGCTTTGGTTTGATCCAGTGGATGCCGTCTTCGGAATAAGCATATTCATTGCGGCACAGCGGCCACGACAAGCCTTTTAAAACCTGTTCATTGGTGAACCACCAGTCGGTGTACCAGGCCTTGAAAAGATTGTCCTTGGGGTCGCGAAGGACTCGGTCAGAGCTGGTACGCGCATAGACAATGTGTTCCCAGGGCTTGTCTTTGACCAGTAGGGGATTTTCCGCGCTTTTGCGTGGCTGGTGAAATTCTCGCGTTACGTCTTGAACAGATTCCACCAGTAAGTTGTCGAAAAAAAGCTGCTTCTTAAGGCCGACGTTCAGCAGTGTTGCATCGTCGGCAAATGCTGCGTCATCGATGGAAGCCCCGCTGCTTGCAAACGCAAGTGTTTTGGGCATAGCTGCTATTGCGCTTAGTTTTATGAAGTCTCTGCGTTTCATTACGCCCCCAATTTATTACCAGTTTTTTTAAAGCCACAACCGTAAATCCGATTCCAATCCATTCCCGCACGATCAGGCTGCAGGTGTTTCCTGACAGACCGCCTTAGCCTCGGGAAAATAGCCATGAATGGCCTCAACATCTACAGCGCGAATGAGGAGCAGAATTGCAGCGGCTGCTACCCAGCCAGAAAGTCCAGCAAGCACGATGGACGATGAGAAATGTTTAGAAGTGCCGAGCAACAAGCCGGTAAGTAATGGAGCACATGCGCCCGCAAGATTACCAACGCCGTTCTGATACCCAACGATTCTTCCCACAATCGGTCCGGGTGAAACCGCCTGCGTCAGAGACCAGAAGTTCGAGCTAGCGAGTCCGAGGCCTGCCAAAGAGAATATGAGCAGGCCAAGAATCAGGGAAGGAGAGTTCACCTTAAGTAACAAGATCACCGAACTGCTGAGCATGCAGCCGATGCAGATGAATGCCTTGCGGACGGCGAGAGGTTTTCCGAAGTGTGCGATGGTTCGGTCTGCCAGATAACCGCCGATGGGCGACATCGCCGCCATCACCCAAAGTGAAGCTGCCGAATACGCCCCCATCCTGAGGAAAGACATTTGGCGTGCCGAGACTAGATAGGTTGGCATCCAGGTGAGAAAGAAAAACCAGTAGTAGGAGTAGGCGAAGACTCCGATGGTCATTCCCCAAAAAAGCGGATTGCTGAGGGCTTTTGTCAAGGGAATGCGGAAATCAGTGCGGGTGCGCTTCGTCGTGGAGGGGGGTGGCGTCGCGGGCGCGAGCAGCAGCCATGGGATCAACCAGACACAGGCGCCAAGCCCAGTGGTTAGAAATAGATTCCTCCAGCCCCAATATCTAAGGAATAGTCCTCCCAGCAAGGACCCCGCGCCGGCGCCCACCATCATTCCCGAGACATAAATACCCGTGGGCAGACCCTGTTCTTTTTCATGGAACGAACGTTTGATATAGCTCAGGCTCAGTGGGTGAGCAACGGATTCCGCTACCCCCAGCAACAGCCGAAAAGCAATGATCTGCATGAAGGAATTTGCAAGACCGACGGAAGCGGAGGCCAGAGACCAAAGTAAAAAGGCAATCGCATAGATGGAGCGAACGCCAAAGCGATCGACGATATAGCCGGCCGGTATTTGCAGGGCGGCATAAGTCCAGAAGAAAACTGAAAGCAGAAGTCCCATCGCCTTCGGCGACAAATTCATGGAACTCATGAGTGGTACGGCGGCAATGCTCAAATTCCCGCGATCCATCAGATTGATCGCGACGGCGGCAAACAGCAGCCCAACCACCCACCATCTCCTGCCGCCTGCTGCGCAGCGCTCTTCGAGGGAATTCCGCATTCCTTAATCCTGGGCCTGTCAGTTCGGCAAAGTGAGACGTAGCCGAACTGACAGGACATTGTTAAGCTCTACGCTTTAATCCACCCGCCAAAGCGCGGAAATCCTGCACTATTTTCTGGGCGCCTTGGTTAATAAGGTCGATTTCGCTGGCTGTTTCGAAAAAGGTAACGCCCTTTTTGAACCAGCGTTCTGCGGCGGTCGCATCGGGAACATACATACCCACAACTTTATTGTTACGGCGCGCGCACTCGATGACGGTTTCCACTCCCTTTGCCAACGCGGGATTGGTGAAATTTCCTGCATCGCCGTAACTCAAGGACAAATCGTACATTCCCACAAAGGCAATATCCACCTGTGGATTCGAAAGAATCGTATCGATGTTCTCCACGCCGCGACGAGTTTCGATATGCGCCAATATCACCGTTTCTTGATTGGCGTTCTCAACAAATTTCGGACCTT
This sequence comes from Acidobacteriaceae bacterium, assembly GCA_003169715.1. GTDB lineage: Bacteria > Acidobacteriota > Terriglobia > Terriglobales > Acidobacteriaceae > PALSA-188. The sequence goes on from PNAR01000437.1 coordinate 9,805, forward strand.
CGATGGAAAGGTCGTAGTCGCTGTTCCCGCCTCCGGGCGCCGCAGCGCGGATGCCTTGTGGAGGAAACTTTACGTAGGACACCAGACGATCGATCTGCTCTTTTGTTTCTGTCCAGGGCAGTTGAATTCCAGTGACACCGCTGTCCAACAACTTGGCCACGTGAGTGCGTGAACATTCCGGCACTTTGGCCACTACAGGCAACCCTTCCGTGCGGCAGGAGAGAATGAAATCGGCGAGATTCGCATCGTTGAAAAAGCCGTGCTCATATTCCACGAAGATGAAATCGCAGCCGCTATACTTCCAGACTTTCGAAAGCCATGGGCGGGTTACGTGTTGCGTCGTCATTCCGACCAACATTTGTGACTGCTTCAGTAGAGTTTTCAAGGACTTCATCTAGCGTGCGCTCCTGAATAAAAGTTGGAATTGCCACTACAACGTCGAATCCTAATAACGCATTATCGTGAGAATCCGTTTGGGGTTCTCAATAGTCATTTTTTGGATCAAATCTTCCGACACTCCTGCTTTGCGTAGTTTCGGCAAGAATGTTTCGAGGACATAAGTGAAACCATTTCCCCCGAGGCAGCGGAAATGCTGCACTTTGCAAACGTCCTGCGAGAGCAGCAATTGATCCGCGTAGCCCGCTTCCAAGTGCTTCAGTAGAAGTTGAAATGCACGCTCTTCCAGCTCGGGCGGCTTGTTCCCCACGCTATCGAATTGCGCATATGCACCACGCTTAAGAATCTCCCGCTGATATTCAAGGGAAAGACAAAAAGCATGATCGCAATGGCCAATAATTACTCGCCGGAGATCTACTCCTTCGTCTTCAAAGATGTCCAGTTCGGTCAATCCAACCGGCTTCCCGATAGAGTGGGTTGTAAGAGCCAGCCCAGTAGCGAGATGGGCACGTGCCGCGGCGCGATGAACGCGCTCTTCCTGTGCAGACACCCACGATTTATCGGTCCCCACCTCGCCAATAATTCCGGGATAAATTCCGCTGCTTGCTACTCCGTGCTCAATCTCGGCGATGATCTCGCGTGCCAAATCATCCACGGATCGGCGGTCGATCAAATCGCCCGGGGGATAATAAGGTTCGCGGTACCAACCGCAACCCATGACAATATGAACTCCCGTGCGCTCCGAAATGCGCACTAACTTCTCTGGACTGCGACCGATGCCGCGCACCGTGCACTCCACAATGCTCTGCCCTCCCGCGTTTCGATAGGCGAGCACTTCCTCGTAGACCACCTCGTCGTCATCTATCTGGCCTGCGTAATCGTTTCGGCCCGGAATTTCCCAAAGCTGGTCGTACAAGTGTTCATGCGGAAGAGTCATCCCGAGCTGATCGGGCCGGATGGGGCCTCTGACCGTTTGAATCAAACCCTCGCGAATAGATGTTGAGTTCATTGCGTTCGTACGAAGAAATCAAAGTTTTGCCACATCTGCCTGTGGTCGCATAAACATTACGCGATATCCGAGATATCCCACAGCAGCTTTAGGCTAGACCTTGGCATACCTTCAAAGAATGGGGAAGCGATAGCAAGAATCCACAACGTATATAAATGGAGGGCAAGATGAAGTCAAGAAGAAAATTCAAAAACGAAATAAATAAGACGATAAATAACGACTAATAGGCAATGTAACTTCATAATTATATTTTCACGCTAGATCTTTGTGGACTTGATGCAGTCATTTCGCTATGATTCTCGGCGAGAGCGGACGGCAAAAGGTAAGTTCGAACGGGTATTCCCATTTCGCGAGGTTATATATGAGCACTGCGCAAGCTGAAGCAAAAGCCTTTGTGTCACAAATGCCTTTAAAGATGTTCATCGGAGGGAAGTGGGTCGATGCCGACGCTGGCAAGACCTTCGAAGTGCGTGATCCCGGAGATGGCGGCGTTATAGCGAGAGTGTCGGAAGGGGACTCCAAAGAAGTCGATTTGGCGGTGAGCGCCGCAAGGCAGGCGTTTACCAAGAGTGGCTGGGCCACAAAGCCGGCGAATGATCGGGCCGTGATTCTGCATCGTCTGGCAGATCTGATCGACCGCAATCGTGAAATCATCGCGCAAATCGAATCTCTTGATGTCGGAAAGCCGGTCGCTCAGCCTCTGGGATTTGATGTCCCGAACGCTGCCCAAACTTTCCGGTATTACGCGGACCTGTCGGTTTACGTGCGTCGCCGCGAACCCATAGCGGTCACGGGATTTGAAGCTCGCACGGCCCGCTTTCCTTACGGAGTATGTGGATTCATTGTTCCGTGGAACTTTCCATTTCTTTTGCTGTGCTGGGGAATTGCGCCTGCACTCGCGGCGGGAAACACAGTTGTAGTGAAGCCTGCCGAGGATACTCCTCTTTCCACGCTGTATTTTTGCAAGCTTGCGGAAGAGGCCGGGATTCCAGCTGGAGTAATCAATATCGTGACGGGATTTGGCGGAGCCGCTGGTGCTGCTTTAGCAAGGCACCCGGGAATTAATCGCATGACATTCACCGGTTCGCCGGAGGTGGGGCGTTTGGTGGCCGAGTCCTGTGGCCGCAACTTGGTGCCGGTGAAACTTGAATTGGGCGGCAAAGGGGCGGCGGTCCTTTTTGACGACATCGATGTCGACCAGGCTGCCGACGCTTTGGTTGGCGCCGTCACGCTGAATGCCGGACAAGTTTGCTGCACGGCAACGCGTTGGCTGGTGCAGGAAAATATATGGGACAAATTTGTCGAAAGGGCGTCTTCGACAATGCAATCGTTACGCATTGGTTATGGCGGCGATCCCGATACGGCCATCGGACCTGTCGTAAGCGCGAAGCAACAAAGCAGGGTCTTGAACTTCTTGGAAAAGGGAACGAAAGAAGGAGCTTCATTCCTGCTGCAAGGCGGCAAGGCAGATGTTAAAGGACACGAAGGAGGATTTTATGTGAAGCCAACGCTTCTTACCGGTTCTGCCGACAACGTTTGTGCTCGCGAGGAGATTTTTGGTCCCGTCGCATATGTCATGCGTTTCAAGGAAGAACAAGAAGCGGTGGATCTCGTCAATCGTTCGAATTACGGGTTGGCGAATAGTGTCTGGAGTCGCGATCTCGGCCGGGCCAATCGAGTTGCGGAAGCGATGGTGGCCGGCAATAGCTGGATCAACGGCCACAACTTGTTTGCCCACGGCATTCCTTATGGCGGCTGTAACCTGAGCGGCTTTGGAGGAGGCGTGCTTGGTCCCGATACCTTGCTCGATTATCTGCGGGAGCAATCTGTCGTACGGCCATTAAGCTGAAGTTGGAGTTTGAGCTGTTGCGCGGCAATCGTCACAACTTTTTATTTGTAAGACAACAATTCTTCAAACTCAAGAGAGATAAAACATGATGAACGCAGTCGTGAAAGCAAATACGTCAGATTCAGTGAAGCTCGCGGACGCAGCCATTCCTGAAGATGTAATTACTCTGGGCACGCCGATCGCGAAAGCGTGGACAGCAGCTCAATCGGGAGACATGAAAGTCATACAAGGAGTTTGGGACTGTACTGCCGGAAAGTTTAATTGGGAATATACGTGGGATGAGTTTGTCATGATCCTGGAAGGAGAAGCCATTATTACCCCGTCTGGCGGCAAAGCGGTCACACTGCGCGCGGGTGATTTTTGTTACTTTCCTGCTGGTCTGAAGATGGAATGGCACATACCGAAGTATGTGAAAAAGACCTTTGTAATCCGCAATCAACAAGCAATGCTAGCCTGATCCGCAAAACGAATCTGGTCTTCAGTAAATCAGCATGGCATCTACGCGCAGCTACGCACGACTGCCGGTACATTTGGCAAAACGTGAAGGGAACAACGAGTGTTGAAGCTTGTCGTACTAGACGGGTACGCACTAAATCCTGGAGATCTATCTTGGAATGGATTTGGTCAGCTTGCAGACCTAATTGTGTATGAGCGCACTCACGTGGACTTGATTGCAGAACGGGCCGCCGATGCTGAGCTTGTTCTTACCAACAAGACGCCGTTAAGCGCCGAGACGATAGCAAATTTGCCGCCCCTCAAGTACATCGGAGTGCTAGCTACTGGTTACAACGTTGTGGATGTGAAAGCCGCGCGTGCGCGTGGAATCACGGTAACTAACGTTGCTAACTACGGATCGCATTCTGTCGCTCAGCTTGCGTTCGCATTGGTTCTTGAGCTGAGTCACAATGTCGGCCTGCATAATAGCGCTGTAAAAAATGGAACGTGGTCGCAAAATCCAGACTGGTGTTTTTGGCTAAAGCCGCAACTGGAACTGTACGGGAAAATCATGGGCATTGTGGGGTTCGGCAGGATCGGCCGTGAAGTTGCCAAAATCGCTCAAGCATTTGGGATGGGACTTGTCATCGCGAATCATGGAAATCCCGATGTGTCGGATTTCCATGGCGCCACGGTTGCGCCCTTGGAAGATTTTCTTCGCCAAGCGGATATAGTCAGCCTGCATTGTCCGCTAACGCCTTTAACGCAAAATTTGATTTCGCGGGAACGATTGGCCTTGATGAAGCCGAACGCATTTTTGGTGAATACTTCGCGCGGTCAGCTCATCGTCGAACAGGATCTCGTCGAGGCCTTGAATTCGGGAAGGTTGGCTGGCGCGGCCGTGGATGTCATCTCAAGTGAGCCTCCGCGGCAAGACAATCCATTGCTTTCCGCGAAAAACTGCATCATCACTCCTCATATGGCCTGGGCCACAAAAGAGGCACGCTCTCGGCTTATGGAAATTGCGGTGAAGAACCTTGATGCATTTCTCGCTGGGCAGCCGGTCAATGTCGTTTCCTAGAATAAACTGCCAAGGTGCAGAGAGTTTGCGCCTCGGAGAATTGGATGTGTTTTGAATCTTCACATGGAACCACAATGTCTGGTTGATGCCCATAATGTAGTTGGTGAGTGTCCGCTCTGGCATGAAGAGCACAACAGTATTTATTGGACAGACATTAATGGATTCACAGTACAGAAATACCACCTAACCACCAAGGAACTTCGGACTTGGAGTTTTGGCGAGGTGGTGTGCTCACTTTCACTCACAACTAACCCAAAATGGTTTTTAGTTGGGTTGGGTTCCCGGTTGATTCTGTGGAGTCCTGAGGAAGACCGACGAGTCGATTTTTGCAGGCCAGAACCCAACTGGCCCACGAATCGTTTGAACGACGGAGCAGCTGACCCGAATGGTTTTTTCTGGATTGGCAGTATGCGCAACAATGTCGCACCTGACGGCTCAGACGTGAAAGTTTCTGGAAATTCCGGTTCTCTTTATCGCATCGATCCTTCCGGGAAAGTCACTATCTGGGACACCGGTTTCGGAATCAGCAACACGCTTGCCTGGAGCCCAGACAACAAGGTTTTTTATTTTGGGTGTTCCATCGGCAACATAGTTTATGCGTATGACTTTGAGGCGAAAGATAGCTCAATCAAAAAACGCCGGACATTTATTTCTGACTTGCCTCATGGAATGCCAGATGGTTCGGCGATGGATGTTGATGGGCATCTCTGGAATTGCCGTTACGGCGGAGGAAACATCTTACGTATTTCCCCGCAGGGGACGGTTATGCAAATCATCAACATGCCTGTCGCCAATATCACGAATTGTTGTTTCGGTGGCCCAGACATGCGGACGATGTATATAACCACGAGTTCATTAGAAATAACCGGGGAAAATTCTGCGGGAGGTTTATTTGCGGTTCAAGTGGATGTCGCAGGTGTCAATACGAACCGCTTTAATCTCTCCGAGAAATTACTGTCTAAAGAAAATGACATTCGTATTTCTCGCTCATGAAAATCCTCTCGGAGTTCAGAGGACAGTATTTCTAGAGATTCTGTAAAATTGCCTGTTTCGTCCGAGTATGGGGCGCGCGCATTCACTGTAACCACGACGTGCGTTGTGCCTGCTATGCCAATGAAGCAATAGAAATCGCCGTCAGCGAGGACCATTTCATCGCCCAAAGAGTGATGCAAGCCAAAAACGACAATCATGCTCTGCTGCCGCTGGTCGATGCCGTCAGCGAACAATGCCAGCAACCGCCGGGCTGCGTGCTCGCCGACGCCGCTTTTTCGAGTCAGGCAAACCTGCAAGAGATGGACGCGCTTGGGCACCGAGGCCTACATTCCCGACTGCAAATTTGGCGAGCGAGATGAGAGGAAACCTTTCCGCCGATGAACTCCTCCCGGCGCGCGATCCGCGGCTGCTGGCCATGCGCCACAAACTTCGCACCCCGACAGGACGAAAGCAATACAACCGCCGCCAAGGACTAGTCGAACCAGTATTTGGGACCTTGAAAGAACATCGCGGACTGCGCCAGTTCCAACGCCGCGAACTGGCGAAAGTCGCAGTCGAGTTTACTTTAGCCGCGTTGTCCTACAACCTGGTCCGACTGTACCGCCTCCGTAACACCCGCTAGCTCTGGCCAAATCGGATTCCACTTCACCCGCACCCAACCAAAATCCCTCCTCTGCCGCCCACTTTCAACTCATAATCCCACCCAAAGCTCACTCGCGACACAGACTCAGCTGCCCTGTTATCTATTAATAGACAACCCCCGTGAGGGAGTCAGCGATCTCGACGACAGGGCGTTCAGCCACAGCCGAATTCCTCGGCGAAGAGTCGGGCAAAGAGTAGAAATGTCGGCTGCACGTGTTAGTGGCTTCCCGACTAAATCGCCGGGCCTTCCCGCATGGATTCGGCACAAACGCCGTCCCGTCGGCAGTCAGAAACCCCGTGACATGCGTCTGTGAGTGAATTCTAAAGAAAACCCGGCGATATTCGCACATACGCCAAGTACATCATTTGGCCCCTCAGTTGCGATACCACAAGATATGGAGGGCAAAAGCGTGTCGCACTCTAATCAGTTTCATAATAGTGTCGCTGGCTTCCCCGTGTCTGGCTCGATAACTGTGAGCTACGGACTCGCACGGAAACTCGCTGACAGGCCGATCGAGAACATTGATCGACACACTGCCCAAGATCCCCCGGATCCTCTCTACCTGTTCTACTGTGGCCTGCAGTGGCGGAGACACGCTGATAGCAGCGCAGGATGGGAACTGATCGGGTGGTTGAGATCTTCGCAGCCTCGCGTAAAAGACATTGCCGCTTCACTGCTAGCAAAGACCCAACATATGCGGCTCCGCAGAGGATTTGCCCCGAACTAAGATTGGGTTTTGCCGAATCGAGGACTCGAAAATGGGAAATGGCGCAAGCGAACTGTCACAGATCATGCCAACAAATATCAGCCCGTATGGGCTAGCGATGAGCGAGAACTGTATATCGTGCAAGCTGCGTGAAAGCCATTGGTTCTGTTCCTTTTCTTCTGGTGTTTTGGAGGCCTTTGATGCGGCGAGCCACATTTCGACTTATCCCGGCGGTGCTGTCCTTTTTGTTGAAGGGCAGATGCCAAGAGGCGCTTTCGTCCTCTGCTCTGGAAGAGTGAAGTTATCGACGACATCTCGCGAAGGAAAGGTGTTGATCTTGAGAATCGTCGAAGCGGGCGAGGTGCTGGGTCTAAGCGCTGTAATTTCTGGAACTTGCTACCAGGTTACCGCCGAAACAGTCACTCCTAGCCAAGTCAACTTCACGGAGCGCCGGGTGCTCCTGCGGCTAATGGAGAAGCACGGAGATGTGGGATTTCATTCGGCGCAAGCATTAAGCGCGGACTTCCAGACCGCATACCGTGACATTTATGATCTTGTGCTTTCCCCTTCTTCGATGGCAAGGCTGGCGCGTCTTCTCCTATCAAGGGTCCATACTCGCGACAAAGGCACCTCCAGCGGCGACATCGTTGTGAGGAACCGGGCCACTCACGAAGAAATGGCGCAAATGATTGGCACGTCTAGAGAGACCGTCACTCGGTCGCTGAGTGCTATGAAGAAAAAGGAGATCCTTCGCGTACGTGGTTCCAGCCTAGTGATAAGGAATCTCACGGCACTAGAAGCGATGGCTCTATGAACCCGCAGGGCAAATGGGGCTGGCCTAGGACGGTGTTCGCATGAATATTATGCAGGCATTTGGAGCGTTGTTGCTGGGTGTCGGGCTGGGTGGGCTATTGGTATGGCTCCAGCAGAGCTGTGCCAGAAAGCAATTCCGGGAAGACCTGGAGGCCAGGATCGACCAAGCCTGTTTTGATCGCTCTTCAGGCATCAGGGAAGGTTCGGCGATTAAATTGGTTCTGCCGAGGACTCGTCCCTACTGATTTTTTAGCTAAGGACGCCGTGCCAATAATGCTCAAATTTGATGCTTGGGCAGTCGCGAAATTACTCCATCAGATTGGGGAAACCCAAACTGTGTTGGCCGAACTGAACGCTGGGGGAAACGAAGGACTGACCGCCGAGCACATTAATTTATACCTAAGCTCGATTCGTAAGGCATCTCAATCCCTGTCCAAACATTACAAGTTACAATCCACACACGATAGGGTTACGGACGCCGGTCCATTCTCAAGTACCTTAGAGCGTGGAATGACTTATCCAGAAGCAAGAACTGAACTTATCATTCTTCGTGGATGCATTGAGGAGGATTTGACAAAGCTATTTTTGATATTGATTCCTTCGCCGAAAGAAAGAGTCTTAAAGGAATTAGATGCGGATTGGACTCAGGTTTGGAAGCAATTCCCTACCGCTCGGTATGACTCTGAGCAAGCAATGGCCTGTTATGCGCTCAATTTAAATACCGCCTGTCTATCCCATCTGATGCGCGTTACCGAATTCGGTCTGCGCGGGCTTGCAAAACGAATGAACGTAAAGCTTCCGAAAAACAAACCGGCGGACTGGCCGCAATGGCTGGGTGTGCTGAGAAGAATGAAGGGAAAGGTTGCTTCAGTCGGCCAAGAGATGAAAGCGGGATCCCCGAAAGATCAGCTGTTAGCCTTTTATCGAGGCGCTTTAGGACAATTTCATGAATTTCAGGATGAGTTCAGAACCCATGTTGTCGGTACGCAACATATATACGACGAAGTCAAAGCTGCCAGAGTTGTCGCGCAGGTCAAAGATTTTATGAACAAACTAGCTTTTCAAATTGATGAAAAAGGCCAGCGTATGGACTGGCTTCGATAAATCACAACGAAACGACTCAATCCCTCAAAGATCACAGGCTTGCATCAGGTTGAATGAGAGATGCGAATGAACAAATGGAGTTGATTCGACCCACATTGTTGATATGTTCGACGTTCGTAAAGAAAGTCTCGTCAAGGAAAGCTCTTTGCCGAAACCTCGCCGCCTGGCGTCCTCTGAAGCTCTAGGCTGCCACTCCAGGAATTAATCGTGTACCTTCCGCGCAGTACCAAGGCTGACGCTGACTTCCCAGAAATCAAAGTCGGGCTGGATGCTGATAGTCCCCTGGCGATATCAAGAAGGCTGGGGCTAAAGCGTGCACGAACAAGGTTGGGAATGGATTTGGAGTGTTGGGCGAGTTGCGAAAGTAGTAGAGATGTGTAAGGTACGCCATTCGAGTACCCTGCCTTATCACTCATAGCGATGGCTTTCTGCCAAAGTAAGGCGCTATTTTGCGAGGAAAGTTCGGATTCCCTAAAAAGCATGTCCGCTATTTCACGCGCGAGCAAAACAGGAATAACAGAATCATTAGGCAATATATTTAGTAGCCCGCGGCTGAGAATAATAGTATGGCCGACGTTAAAGATTTCGGTGGGCGTGGTCAGAAGCACACGACAGTCGATGTCAGACACAGTCATTTCATTTGCTGCCAAAATTCGGCGAACAATTGCATCCAGGCCGTCCTCGACGACGCCTGGGGTCGCCAGTAGTCTTTCGTTCTCTAACCGAGCGATAGTATCTGGCGTGTTATCTAGATCGGTATTGTCTCCATCGCTGGTGCCTTTGAGACCCCAAATGAAGATGTGGCCCCGATAGTGGAGGTCGGTCGAGGCGTTCTTGTCAATCTGCCGCCACGTCCGATTCTCATCAAAGTATGAATAGGAAGGCAGCCATGTGCCTGGCGCGACTTCCTGCCGAGTACTATCGAAATGAAAGTACAGCGGGATACCACCGATGCCAAAAAATCTCCTTAACCCCATGTGGCCTAAAACTACGGGAGTGAATGTTCCTCTAATCCGAACGATTTTGAA
>PNAR01000041.1 GCA_003169715.1 Acidobacteriaceae bacterium
GTCTCTTCACTAGGGACGGAGGACCGGCTGAAGCGCTATCAGGATGTTTTTTCTCTGGCACCAGCAGGAACCATAGATGGGCTTTTCCAAGATGATTTGCTTCCCGAGCGACAAGACCACCAATTGGTCGATTACTGGCGCGCACTGGTTCCGCAAATGGAGCACACCGATGAATTAGGTGGGTTTCAACTCCTTGAACTCCGATCTTCGCTTCCCGACGAATTACTCATGTACGCCGACAAATTGTCCATGGCACACAGCCTCGAAGTTCGTGTTCCCTACCTGGATCGTACCGTGGTGGAGTACGTTCAGCGGCTTGGTCCCAATTTCAAAATCCGTAATGGCACTCGCAAGTGGCTGCACCGGCGGGTCTGCCAAAATTACTTGCCCCCCCGCATTCTCAAACGCAAGAAGCGCGGTTTTGCCGTAAACGTGGTGGACGAATGGTTTCGCTCGTCGCTTGACGGTGAGCTGCCGGAGCTGCTTTTGAATGAAAGCTCTCTCATGTTCGAATTGCTAAAACCCGAAGCGGTGCGAAAGCTCCTCGAAGCCCATCGCTCCGGACGACAAGATAATCACAAGCTTTTGTTTAGCCTTGTCATGTTTGAGAAGTGGTTGTGCGGGATTCGGTCAGATCAGAAAGATGCGGCGACTACCACGACTCGAGCGAAGTTTTGAGACCGTTCTCGCCGTCGGCTCAGGCGGCCGGTTCCATCGAGATTCAACTTGACGAATCCAATGCCGATTGTCGACCCGAACAACCTTCGACTGCGCAAGGAGATCACCTAATGAGAAACTACAAACAACTACTCCTTCGACCGCTTTTCCTCAGCATAATCAATCTGCTGAGTTCTGACATCCGGGATGTGGATACTGGAGAATGTATTGGACGTGCATTACTGGTTCCGTGGCGCGGACGAATCGTCATACTGGGCGCAGGTGTGGCAGGCTATGCTTGGGTACCTAAATTTTGCGCCCAAACACGACTAACGTTTTGGAAGTGTGAACTCGGGTTCACACGGCACCCGGATCCCGACTATCCTCATGAGCCGCGTTCTTAATGTCATCCTATCACACCAACCTAGAGTCCAATTGGACCGGGTTATGGAATGGTGGTTGTCCTATGCACCGGTCGAAAATCTCTTGGTGGCGTATGGAGGCACAGAAGAAGAATTTGAGAAACTACCAGACATTTCGAGGGTTTTTGTTGCCGATCCACGTTTGAGGGTGAACAAGGCACGTGGAAAACAAAGTTATGCGGGTGTTTGGCGGGCGGCGGCGCAATGGCTGGCGGAACGACGCGATGAATCTTTCAGTCACGTATATTTCGCCGAATTTGATCACTTACCAGTTGTCCCTGATTTGGCGGTGAAACTTAGAGAGCGATTAGAGGAGGAGGGAGCCGATGTTCTGGGGCATGGGCTGCACCGCATTGATGGCACAAGCAACGTGCATTATCTGTATCATTTATCAGACCCGGCATTCATGAAATTCTGGCGCCGAATCAGTGTGCGTTCCGACAAACAAACTGTGCTCAGAATGTTGGGGACGGGATCATTCTGGACACGCCAGGCGTTCATGGACGTTGCCGCACAAAAGGAAGAGATTTCAGTATATCTAGAGGTATATCTACCTACACTGGCCCACCACTTGGGATTTCGTGTGAGGGATTTTCGAGACCAAAACAAATGTGCTTCGCCGATGCCAATGCCGGGGTTGTCCGTGGATGGAGCCCGCCACATGGGTTGCTGGACGGTGCACCCAATCAAAACATCTCCTCTTATTGCTTGTGTGTAAACTAAGCCTGTTTTACGAGACGGCTTTGGGTTTCTGCACCCCGGAGTCCTTCCGTTGCCAGCGCCCTGCAGCTTTTCGCGCCGGGTCTGTCGGTGCATGACGCAGTTAGCTGTTGAAAGAATGTCCTTTCATGCAAATCGAACGCCTTGAAGGCGTTTACGGGTTATACTAAGGCGCAGCCGAGCACGATGATCCACCAAGAGACGATTCGCATTAGAGGAGTGAATGTCCAGTTTGATACTGTACAGGTAGGGAACCAGATGTTTTTCATTTCCGGGAAATTTGCTAAGACAGCCAGTCTGAGAAGGGATAAGAATGAATGGCTGGAGGATGTGCACAATCCAGAAGAAGTCATTCGAGCACTAAAGACCGCCCCCGTAAAGGTAGACCTCCTGAGGTTCTGGCAGCGGGTACCTGAAACCGAACCGAAATTTGGATATTATAAAGAGTGGCGTCAAATCGCCGCTATCCCGATCAAGGACTACCAGCATTGGTTGGAAAAGCAGATCACCCCCAAAGCGCGAAACAAGGTCAGAAAAACAGAAAAATTCGGAGTGGTTATCCAGGAAAGCGGGTTTAGTGACGAATTGGTGCGCGGAATCATGGAGATTTTTGACCAGTCCCCCGTACGGCGCGGTAAACCTTTCTGGCATTATGGCAAGGATTTTGACACGGTTAAGGAAGAGATGTCCCTCGACTTGAAAGAGTCGATCTTTATCACCGCTTATCACAAGAGAGAATTGATCGGCTTTATTAAGCTCATGTTGGCTGACAAGCACGCGATCATAACGTTGATTCTGGACAAGATGGTCCATCGGGATAAAGCGCCCATGAACGGCATGATCGCAAAGGCTGTTGAAATCTGCGCGCAGCGTAAGATTCGTTATATTACCTACACGGTGTGGCGAAGAGGCGAGCATGGTCAATTCCAAGAAAGCAACGGCTTTGAAAGGATCCCGATCCCGGAGTACTTCATCCCTCTAACCCGGAAAGGTGCAATTGCTTTGCGGCTTGGGCTACACAAAGGCTTAAAAGGGTCGATTCCTGAGAAAATGATGGTTAGGCTGTTGGCACTAAGAGCCAAGTGGTACTCCTTGAGGTACCCGCAACAATTCGCGCCAAGAAGTGATAAAACGTCCCATATTCATCGTCGGGCCACATCGTAGCGGGAGCACGCTTTGGCACAACCTTGTTTGCATGTGCCCAGGCGTCATGAGGCTTACCGATCCTCGATTTCTGTGTGAGCGAAGGCATAAGGATTTCAGTTATTTTCTTAAGACCCAGGCGGGCGACTTATTTATTGATGAAAATGTTGATAGAATGGTCGAGATGTGCTTTTCGAAGCAGAACGTCCCGGGTCTCGACGCAACCTTTTGGAGGTTCGAGAATATCGAAGCGGTCACAAATCCCGAGTTGAGCAAGGAAATCTCGCGCAGAATCAAGCAATCCGACCGAAGCTTGGGGGCAATCGCGCGAATTTTCCTTGATGAGATTACGCGACTCAGCGGTTATGAGCGGCCCTGTGTGAAGTTTCCAGTTGACGTTGGGCACATACGGGAATTGGTGGAATGGTTTCCCGACTGCAAGATAATGCATATCACGAGGGATCCGCGGGCGATGGCAATGTCAAAAACAAATGACCCATTCGGGACCGCGCTTCGAATAGCGGGACACCCGCGGTTGGCGCCCTTGATCAGGAGACTTACGATTCTGTTTGTCATAATTCAATACCGCTGGACCGCGCGACTTCATCGTCGATATAAGGGGTCCCCCAATTACAGGCTGTTTCGCTACGAAGATTTATTGGCAGCGCCGGAACAAGTGTTAAGAGAGGTCTGTGAGTTCATCGAAGCCGAGTTCACGGAGGGCATGCTTAGGCCAGAAAAAGGACGTCATGAGCATCAACGCTCCAGTCTCACCGGCAAACAGAAAAAGGCATTTGACGTCAGCGCGGCCATCCGTTGGCAGACTGTAATCCCCGCCGTCGACAAGTGGCTCATCACTAAATTGACAAGACAGAGTATGAAGAAGCTTGAATATAATCCTGAAACCCATCCCATTTTTGCGATGGGACATTGCCCATGAATCCCTCGTCACGGAGCAAAAAAGTTGGCGCAGGAAAACGATTGATTGAAGAACGTGATTTTTGGAGAGGTGGCTGAGTGG
>PNAR01000244.1 GCA_003169715.1 Acidobacteriaceae bacterium
CATCGAGCCATAGAACCGGACATCGAGTGTGGCATAGTACGGATAGTCAAAGCATTCGAGGAATGAAAATGTGTCGGCAGTTTTTGGGTCAGAACCGACGGGATGCCCCCAGAACGAACCACCGTCCGCAAGGATGTACATTTCGTTGAACAACATTCCGCGATACCACAACGGTTTGCTTTCATCATTCACGTATGGAGCCTGCCACGCATCAATCTCATCGCTCCATTGAGCGGCATTCAGAAGTCCATCGCGGGCGATGTCCCATGAATTTGTCCCGGACGTACCGTAGAAATTCGTATAGTGCCGGTACCACCTCCGGCCCGAACCGAAAGTCACAATCGGAAGATCCCAGGCAATCACCATAGGAATTACGCGTTTCTCTCCCGGCTTAAGCGTGAATCGGACTGCAATAGCGCCAGAGAGATGCTCCCCGCTGCTTACCCACGATTGATCGCTGTTTGAAAGCCGGCCATCTGCGGCGAACAGCTTCCATATCTCCTCACTGGTTTCTGGAACGAATGTCGTCTGGTAAGAAACTTCAACACCTGGTGATTCAAGTGAGGCGATCGTCACCTGACCATCCCAATCGTCTTTCACGCCGTTGGGATGGATGCGACCGAAGACAATTCCCTTCATTTGGCCGTCTGTTCCTTCGGCTTTTGCGACAAACTGGTTATGGTTCCCCGCATCGAGCGCGCCACTCATGTTGGGAGAAAAATCGCGAAACCATCCCAGCATGTTGCTCCATGAAAGCAGAACGGAGACCGTGACAGTTTTGTCCGTCGGGTTTTCCGCGTGCCAGCGATACACTGCGACTGGATAGCTGCTTTCACGATAATTATTGGGTAAAACTGGCGAGAATTGCTCAAGGGTTACGTGTGCGGGAAACTTATCCCAACGATAGTCGTACCAGGATTTCGGATACAGCGAATAATAATTGCCCGCGCCAACCGGGTAATCCCATTTCCAACTGCTCAGTTCACCCTGGTCTGGATGCCCCGCCATCAGCACTTGTGCAACACCTTGTGCCGCGCCTTCCTCTTTTTGATACATGGCAAACTGATTGGCCCAAACTGTCTGGTATTTATGCACGCCGCCCTTGATGTGCCAGCGAGCGAAGTCTCCCCGGTAGGTTCGCGAGAAAGTCCCCGCTCCGAAACCGCCGACCGGCGCGCCCTGCCAATAGCCGTCGTCAATCATTCCAGTGGCTGCGAGCGCGGGCTTTCGGCCACCAGCATTTTCGAGCGGCAAGCCGATTGGCCGTTTCCATGCAGCCCTAGGAATGGTGTCTCCCGCCAACGAAAAGGAAGCGGAAAGCAAGATAAAGAAAAACAGCGTGCACTTCCCGGTCAGCCGGAAATTCATTCAAGTCCTCCACTGCGGATTGAAACGATCAGATGACGCAAAGGTGCGTATTTTATAGAGGATTTACCTGAATAGGAAGCGACAACTTGAGGAAGATTGAAGTTCATTGGACAAAGGGCGTTATAAGAACGGGGATCCGAACTTCGTTTCTTTGACCGCAACTCATCACAGCAGACAATGACATTCAGCGGTCGAAAGCGGTCCGAACAATCTGGTGAAAGAAAGCGCAGTGCTCAAATGAATATCGGCTGTTCCGGCAACTGAAAAATGCGCGTCTTGCCCTTCGGAATGTGCAAATCTCTAAGGTTGCTTTAATCTTCGCAAATCGGGAACCAACGAAGAGCCTTCAAGTAAATCATCCTAACTGCATGTAAACGCGCTGGTTGTTTGCAATGTTGTTAACCCGGTTTGTTGCCAAGATAACTAAAAAGTCCATGGAAAATTCGGTATGTCCAAGCTTCCACAGCGTTTTCCACAGGTCGGGTGTGACAAAAACCAAGCTACTGAATCCCTCGTGAGCTACTCGGGCGAACCCATTCCACCTGCCAATGACTCGAAGCGAGTTGAATTCTTCAGGAAAGCCATTTTGACTCTTCCCGTTGGGCCATTTCGCTGTTTGGCGATAATAATTTCGGCGACTCCTTCAAGCTCCGGCTCGTCTGGCTTGTAAACCTCTTCGCGAAAAATGAACGCCACAACGTCGGCATCTTGTTCGATGGATCCAGATTCTCTCAAGTCCGCGAGTTGAGGACGGTGATCGCCGCCCCTGCTTTCCGGCGCGCGGCTCAATTGCGATAGAGCGACAACCGGCACTTTTAATTCTTTGGCCAATCCTTTCAGTCCTCGCGAAATTGCCGAAACTTCCTGGGTGCGGTTTTCATAACGGCGGCTGCCGCCGGACATAAGCTGCAAGTAATCCACGATGATTAAATCCAGCTTTCCCTGAGATTGCTGCAACCGTCTCGACTTGGCGCGCATTTCACTGAGGGAAATCCCGGGCGTGTCGTCAATGAAAATCGGCGCTTGGGCAAGCTGCTCCATTGCGCCGACGACTTTAGCCATATCCTCACGCCACAGCGAGCCGGTACGCATTTTATGCGAATCTACTTTAGCTCTTGAACACAACAATCGCAGCAACAAGGCTTCGCGTGACATCTCCAGCGAGAACATTCCAACCACTTTTTGATCTTCGATGGCGGTGTTCTCCGCAATATTCATTGCAAAGGCGGTCTTTCCCATGGAGGGGCGTGCCGCAATGATGATCAGATCTGATTTTTGAAACCCGCTTGTCATCTCGTCGAGGTCGGTATAGTGAGTAGCCAACCCCGTAATGCGCTGGCCGCGTTGCAGCAGGGCGTCCACGGAACCGAACGATTCCTTGACAATTTCCTGGATGCCCATGAATCCGCGGCCAATGCGCTTTTCCGACAACTGAAAGATCGCGGCTTCCGCATCGTTGAGAATCTCTTCCGCCGGATCGCTTTGATCGGCGGCGCGAGTGATCGCGGCGTTGGCAGCGTGAATGAGCCCGCGTAACAGAGCTTTATCGCGAACGATCTTGATGTAATGCTCGATGCTGGGGCGGTCAGGGACCCCGTCCATCAAACCCGAGATGTAGCCGACATCACCGATGCTCTCGAGTTCTTTGCTACGCCTCAACTCTTCGATCAGCGTTATGAAGTCCGCAGGGCGCGAAGACTCCATCAATTCCATGATTCGCGTATAAATGCGGCGGTGTGAATCGAGCGAAAAGTCTTCGGGACGAAGGTGTTCAGCGGCTTCGTTGTATGCGAAGTTGTCAAGCAGGATCGCTCCTAGAATGGAGCGCTCGGCCTCAACATTGGCGGGCAGAGTGTGCGCAAGGCTGTATTCGCTTGTGGCCATTTATGTCTGCTTTAGAAATTTACGCTGCGAAGAATTGTTGGATGAGGGAATCATAAACTTACACTGGCTGTGTACTCGAAGTGTCTCTTCGGAAAACCTGGAATAAACGTAATTTTGTTGGCGGCTTGATTGCATGCTTAGTTCATTCTATTCAACGAAGCAAACAAAAAGCGAATCTTATCGTCGTGGGGAGAGTATGCAACGGATGCTTGTAAACGGAATTGAAAAAAAGTGCAAATGAAAATAAATACGGCCCAGGCCAGCCACCTGAGCCGTATTTTTGAGTTGTCCTAAGGGACGTCACTCATGCGGCGCCGCACTCATCAAGAACACGCGCTCTCAAGAGCAGTGTTTCCGACAAAGTACGTCTCCCAAACTCCGTTTCCGGAGAGTGACGCGCTTTCATTGCGAGCCCGGCGTCGTAGTTATGACCGTGGAGGAGGACCCTCTGAGGAGGCCACAACTTTCGAAATTTCCTCTGTCCGCCAAAGCGTATTTTAGAAACTTGCGGCGGTTCTCCTCAGTTACCGCCAAATCCGCCGGCCGCATCGCAATCAGCCTTTTCCCAAGACATCTCAAACTGCACTGTCGGCACTGTGCTTGAATACAGAATCATCCGCAAGAGCAATCTTGTGTGCGATTGTGGAGAAGCTGTGCGATATGAAAGTTGCTTGTGGAAAGAAGAGGAAAATCGGAGATCGTGCGCAGTTATTCGGCTTTCCATTTTCAAGAATCGCACTCCGCAAGGCTGCCCACCTTATGAGTAGGGTGCCGGAAGTTTTTTTTCCTTGCGATGTTTACGCATCGCACTTGCTTGATGAGTTTGAATTCGCAGTGATGATCGCGGCTTCCCGGTACACAGCAATACAAAGCCAGCTTCACGATCCTCGGGATAATAGCTGACCGAATCAGATTGATCCGTGTCTCCACCGGATTCGAGGTGGCCAGCGCAGGTCAGACACCATCCCTGGTGACATAATGCAGGCAAAACGACGCCTTGAGCGAAAGCTGCATCCCAAATATGTTCTTCGGAGCCGACTTGAACGGTTCGTTCGCCTTCGGGCAACAAAAGTTGCACGTCGAAAATCTTTGCAGGGCGGGGCATCTTCTGGATTAAATCATGCGCGAGTGAAACATAGTGGAGGGAGATGGAGACACTTCGACAGGTTCGAGACTCCCGTCCCTGCCTGGCTAGGCGTCAAGCAGGGACGGGTCTCTTACATCTATGGATTGTAGAACGCGGCGTTCTTGCTGTAAGGAGCGTGTCCGGGTTCGCCGCGCCGGAAATGCCCGGAAGGAATGGATTTCCCATCCCGCTCATGGGCCAGCAGTTCGATGAACCAGGCTTCGTGTTCGATTTCCTCGTTGAGAATCCTCGAGGCCATGTCGTAGGTTCGGGGATCTTTCCCGAATGTTATATCGCAGATGGCGATCCAACTGCGAATTGCGCAACGCTCTGACTCCAACAACAAAGTCAGAATGTTGACGGCCGTCGGCGGATTCGGCAGTTTGGCGGCGGCGCATCCCGCCAGATCATGAAATTCCTTCAGATCGTTTGGAAGCTCTCCTCCAAGCTCGTAGATACGGGGCACTATAAGTTCCCAGTGCGCTCGATCCTCGAGCCGGGCGTCCTCGCATATCTCCTTGTAATCCTCATGGCCGGCGAGGTGCATCCGGAGAATGGTGTAGTAGTAGTAAGTGCTGGCGAATTCCGCTGCCGCGTTCGCGACCAGCATCTTAATCAACTTTGGAACGTCCACGCCGCGCGCGCTGATTACTTCAACGCCCACTCGTTGTGTGACGTCGCCATATTGCACAACCTGCTTGCCTTGATCTGGCATTGCTACCTCCTGGAAGTTTTACGAGTCTTCCTGAAGACTACGCCTGCGGCATCCATAGGTCTAAGATATAGTTTCTATCAGACCGATAGTTTTATCCTCTGAGAAGAATAGCCCGAAATGGAAATCCATCAATTGCGCTATTTTTGCGCGGTCGCAAGAACCGGCGGTTTTACGCGCGCCGCACAGCAAGAACATTTAGCGCAGCCATCTCTCTCGCAACAGATTCGCAAGTTAGAAGATGAACTCGGCACCCGCTTGTTCGACCGTCTGGGAAAATCGGTGCGCCTAACCTCATTCGGGGAAGCATTTCTGCCACGCGCACAGGCGATTTTACGACAGGTTGCAGACGCCAAGCAGGAAATCGAAGAAATGGCAGGAGTGGAACGCGGCAAACTTATTGTTGGATCCATTCCAACCGTCGCACCTTACTTTTTACCGTCATGTCTGGCGACGTTTGGCCGAGAATTTCCCCAGATTCGCATCAGCGTCGTCGAAGAATTGACGTCTGAACTTCTTGACCACGTCCATGATGGAACCATTGACCTGGCATTCCTCGTGCTGCCAGTTCAAGGTAGTCAACTAATCTGTCAGGAATTGCTGCGAGAGAAGCTTTACCTGGTAGTTCCACGGAATCACCGGATGGCTTCGCAAAAGACCGCTCGCCTAAAACAGATTGAAGGAGATCCATTCCTTCTGCTCAAAGACGGGCATTGCTTTCGCGAGAACACTCTGTCGGCGTGCGGCCGCGCGAGGTTGGAGCCAAACGTAGTCTTTGAAAGTGGTCAGTTCGCAACCATTTTATCTATGGTCGCGGCTGGCGCGGGGGTTTCCGTGGTACCGGAAATGGCGGCTCAGGCAAGAAAGGGCTGCCGCTTCATACCCATTAATGACGAAGACGCTTTTCGGCGAGTGGGAATTGTGCAACTCAAGCAACATTTCCGCAGCCGCGCTCACGCTGCGTTTTTGAAGCATTTGCTCGAACACAGTGCGGGGCGAGATGGATAATCAGCTTCGTTTTCGGCACAGCCTGGGAAGAAATAGGACTTGATAGGCGCTTATTACCATGTGTTGTACGCGGTTCCATCGCTCGAGACGGCCTCCGACGAGCTATGTACATCATCAATTCCTGAATCTTCCTGGTCCACAGACATGATGGTCGAATCTTCCTGCTCAACGGTCCAGTCGGGCTTTGTGGTCATGGGATCGTTGGGTATTTGTTTCATGTATCCGGCCTGCACAATATCATCCAGCGATTGAGGAGCTTTTTCTTTATCCAAAGTATATTGCGAAATAACGGAACGTAATGTGAACAGATTCTGGCGTAACACGGATTCTCTCGCATGCACCACGGAAGCGCGATAATTCGGCACAGCCACCGCCACCAGAATGAGGATGATGCTGATGACGATCATCAACTCAATCAGGGTGAAGCCGCTGTGTTTATTGCGAGATCTTGCCATTACCAGTCCTTGTAATGAGTGCCGTCAAGCCCGGTATCCTGTGACTTGGTATACACGTCGAAAACGTCGTCTCCGCTCCAGGAAGTGGAATCGGGATCATCCTGCATGGCCCGTAGTCCCCATTCAGGTTTATTGGTCATTGGGTCTATCGGAATTCTGCGCAGAAATCTCAGTTTTTTCCCTTGCACGTCCACGCCATTCACCAGAGTTTCCATATCTGGAGGATAGTTCTCCGATCCCACCTTGGTTTGAAACGCGCCGCGGTCCGCCGCGTCCTTGTAACGGTCAATGGCGTCGCGCATTTCCCAGAGATCTTGCCGCAATTCGTGTTCTTTTTGACGCTTAATTGTTATCCGAACCAAGGGTACGGCCATGCCGGTCAAAATGGTCAGAATAGTGGTCGCGACAATCAACTCAATAAGAGTGAATCCCCGAGACCGCTTCCTGGCGGCGCAAATATATTTAGATTTCATTTTCTTATTGAATCGCAACCTGCGCTACGGTTCCGGCGACCGGCAGCGCTTGCATCGCCGGGTCACGCGCACCGCCTCGTGAAATCGCCAGGGTAGAATTTCCCGGAGCCTTCGCCTTGAAGGTTAATGTTGCAACTGTTCCCTGTCCCGAAACTCCATTCGCGCCGGGCGGACGAGTTGCGTTAATTTGCAAACTGCCTGTGGTGTCATCATCGCGATGCATCAGTGCCACGGTTTGCCCATCCTGCGAGAGAAACGGTCCATTGGAGACATTGACCACCTGCAAAAGTTTCGGGTCGTAATTCACTTCGACGGGAACTGAATAAGCGTTCTGCACCCCCGAAAGCACGACATTCACAGCGAAGGTAGAACCCGTAGTTTGCGAAATCGAAGGCGGATCAAACGTGAAACTGGCACCGCTTGGCGCTGGAACGGTTGGCTGACCGGGAGACTGCGACATTGCCGGCGCCATGGTTTGATGCGTCGCTGCGGATGCTGAAGGACCTTGGGGCGCGGGTGAGGTCTCTGATGACGAGCCATGACTCATCTGCCGCAGCTCGATAGAATTTGCCGTGCCAACATCAATGCCTCTACGGTTCAGGTCGGAAACAACCAGCCCTCTCACAATATGAGGGATGAGAACAAAAACGGTTTCGGTTTGCCGCCGTTCGGTATTGGTTTGCCCGAACAAATATTTCAAGATTGGGATTTGTGCCAATCCCGGAATGCCACTTAAAGAACGAGTCTGCGAATCCTCCAACATCCCACCTAGAAGATTTGCTTCGCCTTCCCGCAAACGAACTTCATGATCGATTTTTCGCTGTCCAATTACAGGCTGGCTGATCCCGCCGATATTCTGGAAGGAATCCACGGCGGAAATATCCATCGTGATCTTCAAAGTGACGTCGCCGTCGGCGTGGACTTTTGGGGTGATATCAATGTTGACGCCCACGTCGGTGTACTGAAATTGAGTATTCACTAGAGGGTTGATGCCCACCCCTCCAATGCCTGGCTGAAAAGACCCCGTGGCGATCGGTATGCGTTCGCCGATCTTAAGCGAAGCCTTTTGACCATCCACGCAGCGAATTTGCGGATTTTGAATCAGCTTGCTGTTGTTGTCGCTGAAGAGCGCGGTGGCGGTCGCCTGCGAAATAGTCACTTGAAAATCAGTCGCATTCAAATTTCCCAGAGCATTCAGCGTGATGCCGTTGGTCGTGGAAGTAGAAGGCGCGTTTGTTCCATTACTGGTCGGGGTACTCACGTTGGTATTAATGTTCGGCTGCAATTGCACGCTGGCGCTGGTCGGAGGATTGATGCCGAGAGTGCGGCTCTTATCGCGGCTGATCTGCATGATCGCCACGTCAACGATTACTTCGGGCTTGGACTTATCAAGATCGTCTACAAGTTTTTCGGCAAGCGCAATCTGATCGGGCGTACCGCGCACAATAATGGCGCCTTCTGACTGCAAAGGTTGAATCCGCGAAATTTCCAGGATTTGGCGCAAGGCATTCACTACATCCTGCAATTCGGTCGGCTGCGAAAGGTTTGCCAGGTAAAAAGTCTTGATAACGCTTTGTTCGATCTCTTTGCGCTTGGCAGGATTGTCGGCGGCGATGAAGATAGTATTGGGAGTTACGGGCCGCCAAAAAGTTTTGGACTCCATCGCAATAATTTCCAAAGCCTCTTCGAGCGAGACGGAATTCAATTCAACTTTTATGCGCCGCGAGGTGTAATCCGGGTCGAACAATACGTTAATTCCGGCCAGCCTGCCGACCGTCTCGTAGATAACTTTTGTGTCTTCGGTGATTTTCAGATTGATGGGAATGTTCGGGATTGCCGCCAGCTCAACCGGCCCAGCGGCCTCTTGCAGCCTTCTGTCTGTCGCGGAGGGAAGCACCGACGCCTTCGGGCCCGGCGTCTTGGCGGCCTCAATCATCTGTTTGGTGCGGAGGACTTCCTGTCGAGCTATGGCACTGGAAGGATCAATCTCCACAGCCTTCTGAAATTCGATCAGCGCATCATCCAATTTCCCCGCTTCACGCATTAATTGCCCACGGTGGACATGGGAAGCGCCGGCGAGGAATCGCAACCGCTCGTAAGCGGACCGATAACTCGTATCCTGCGGCTTCTGGCTATAAGCCTGCTTATAAAAATCGTAAGCTTGTTCGTAGTTCTGGCGGGCTTCGGCGTCTCTGCCTTTGTTATATAAGGACTTGGCGCTTTCCGCCGCCGCAGGCAAAGTAATGGCTAGAACGAGCAGAGCGATAACCGCCGGTCGAAACTGGCTTCTGATCACTGATTCCTCGCAGGCAAGTCTTCTTCGTAGATCAAGCATGACTCGAGGTGGGGCATCCCGGTTTTTGCTGTAGAAGACGTGAGATGGCTGATTATAGCATTGCCTTCTGAGCAACCGAAACTGCTGTCTTGATTACCTTTAGCCACTTTGGTACTACTCCCGATAGCTCGTACGCGAAGACTTGCTGGATGTGCAAAACTGTCTTTATCTTGGGTTGCTCGGATATGCGGTAACCTATTCATGCCCACCTATGACCCGTCAATCCAGTTACCAAGTTCGGCCAAACCCCGAAAAGGAGCCTAAGCGCGATCCTACCGCCGCAGGCAAGCGTGATGCCGCTGTTAATAGGATCGCTGCTCATAACTACTTCTTGCTGGAAAAATTTGAGACCGGGGTTGTTTTGAGCGGTACTGAGGTCAAATCCGTGCGCGGCGGCCTGACAAATCTCAAGGACGCTTACGGATTGATCAAAGACGGCGAACTTTGGCTGTTGAATTGCCATATTGGCCCCTATGAGCACGGAAACATTTTTAACCACGCGCCGCTTCGTACTCGAAAACTCCTGGTGCACAAAGAAGAGCTTCGAAAACTTATTGGCAAAACACAGCAGCGCGGACTGACGCTGATTCCTACCCGGATGTATTTTAAGAATGGAAGAGTGAAATTGGAGCTCGCGCTGGCAAAGGGAAAACAACTTTGGGACAAACGTGAGACCGAGCGCCGCCGCACGGCAGACAAAGAGTCGAGGGAAGCGGTGAGGAGCCACAAAGCAAGATGATGGGATCCGTCTCCATTCTTGGATAATTGGATAGGTCGAGATTTCGGCCAAACGGAGCGGAATGTAAGAACGGCGGAACGTAAGACGAAAGAGCGGCGGAGTCCGGGCAGAAGCGATTCATCTGAAATATTTAGTTTGTGGCGTCCTTTGCCTTTGCGTAAGATGAAACAACTTTTCTTGACGTGTGGGTTAATAATTGGGTTAATAATTGGGTTGATAATTAAGACGGACCAAGCATAGGAGGTAAATATGAAGTCGCTTCGAATCTGTTCCGCACTGTTGACAGTAGCTTTAGCGGTTCCTGCGTTCGGACAAGTTTCTGTTTACATCGGGGCGCCGCCGCCAGCTCTCCGCTATGAGAGACGCGGGCCTATTCCAAGCCCAGGTTTCGTGTGGGTCGAAGGGTACTGGGCTCCATACGGTCATCGCTATCGCTGGGTTGCGGGGCGATGGGCGCGTCCGCCATATGAGGGCGCGTATTGGAACCATCCACATTACGACCACTATCGGGAAGGCTGGCAGTTGCACGAGGGCCATTGGGACCACGAGGATCATGACAACGGCCACCGGCGTGATCACGACGATCACGGCGGCCATCACTAACGGTCGCGAACGACAGGTGATCGCACGATAATCACGCTCCAGGGAAAATCCCCCGGAGCGTTTTCGTTGGCCTAAGAGGGTCCGCGAACTGTTCGGACATGCCCGCCATCGAATACTCGGCTGGGGACGCCACCGGATGACCGAACAGGTGTACTAACGTAACTTCGAATTTCGCTTCCGCAGGAAATATCATTTCGAAAGCGCCAGTCATTCTCCAAAGCGTGGCTAAGGAGTGCTCTATGACACACATGTATCGAAGCGCTTTTCTCGTTTTGGCCATTGCTTTGGGCGCCGCGACTTTTGCTTGTAGCCAGGATCAGCAGTCCCTCGGTGACGTTGCGCGGCAGTCCAAACAGCAAAAGCAGAACAGCGAAGCCAGCCAGCCTAAAGCTACACAGACATCCAAGACGCCCAAGGTAATCACGAACGAGGATATGCCGACGCATTCCGAGGCAGACGCGCAACCCTCTACGTCCGGCAATCAAGAGCAAGATAGAAATTCTTCTTCCTCCACATTGGGGGAAGCGAAGATACCAGCGGAGCAATGGAAGTCCCAGATTCAGGCTCAAAGGAATGCAGTCAATTCCCTGCAAAGCAATATTGATAAATTGAATGACTCAATCCACTTCGCTCCCGGCAATTGCGTCGCGGGCTGTGTGCAATGGAACGAACGGCAGCAGGCGAAGCAGCAGGAAGTAGAGCGGGCGCGTGGGCAGCTCGCCGATCAGAAAAAGCGGTTGGAAGACATGCAGGAATCCGCGCGAAAGCAGGGGTATGGGAGTTCCGTTTACGATCCGTAGGCCGCACCGCTTATGCCTGTCGAATTAGACCAAAAGTGATTTTCTGCTGGACGGCGACTGGGAATTAGATTGTAATCCTGCCGATGCAAACTCTTGGTTTATCAGATTCAACGCCTAAATCTGAGAGCCGCCTTAAGAGCCTTTTCTGGCCCTCCATTCAAAGCGGAAGCGACGTGGATTATCTAGGGGCGCAGGGCTACTGGGTCTGTACCTTCGTAGCAGTCATTTCTTTTATTGTTTCCCTCGTATCCGGCCATCCGATTACCGGCGCGTTCGTTCTGCTGTTTTATTACATAGGTGGGTAGGTGTGCGGGAACGAAGCCGCTATGCCGCATCTGTCGTGCTGGTGATGTACGTCGCTGACGCCTTGGCTTCCCGTCCGGGGGTAATCACAGTGTTCATAGGCGCGCTGTTACTTTCCAACCTCAGGGCGACTTGGATAGCATCCCACTGGAAGGCAGAGTCGGAAGAAGCAGCTCTACCCCCACGGTTGTCTGAGACCTGGACTGATTGGTTCGCAGACAGGTTACCGATGTGGCTGTGGCCTAAAGCGCGGTTCGTCTACTACATATTTTCCGTTTGTTTTCTGTTGCTCGTTGCCATCGGATTAATGATGGTGGCGTTTCGTTCTGGCGCATCGGTCGTATAAGTCGCCAACGTCGATGTGGTGGCTCCAGGAACATGGCGATTTTATTAGCATCACCGCAAAGGCGTCGCCTTCTTGGCTCTCCTCGCTTGCGCTTTCTCCCTCTTCCCAACGATACTGTTTCAATCCATGAAAACAAATCTCTCTGTTGCAAATCCTGCGGAAGTTGAAACTGAATGTCTTGTCGCTGTTGTGCTCGATCGAGGCACAAAAGACAAAACTGAAATATTTATCGAAACCGGCGACGCCGTTGTCAAAGAAGCCGCTCAGGAGATCATCGGGAACGGCGAAGTTTCCGGGAAAATGTTCGAGACAACGTTGCTGCATCATCCTGCGAAATTGAAAGCAAAGCGGCTTCTGTTAATTGGGGGTGGGAAGCCGAAGAATTTCACGGCATCGGAGTTAAGAAAACTTGCTGGCGCTGCGGCACGACTTCTAAAATCGAAGAGCATTCGCAGTTTCGCGTTTCTCGCCCCCACCGAAAATATTAAAAATGAAGACGCCGTGGCCGCGATTGTCGAAGGCGCATTCGTCGGCAATTTCGATCCTGACACGTATAAAAGCGACCGCAAGGACAAGAAGATAGACTCACTCACCGTGATAGCT
>PNAR01000417.1 GCA_003169715.1 Acidobacteriaceae bacterium
ATCGCGAAGATCGCGAAAGAGACCTTTCCCAAGACGGTGCGGCTGCGAACGAATTACTCGGAGGACCTGCGGCTGGTGGAGGGGGACCCGACGCAACTGCACCAGGTGTTGCTCAACCTGTGCCTCAACGCACGAGACGCCATGCCGGAAGGGGGAAGTCTGTCGCTGACCGCCGAAAATTTCGATGTCGATGAACAGTATGCATCGATGACGCCAGGGCTTAAAGCAGGCCCTCACATTCTCATCAGCGTCATCGATACCGGCACCGGGATTCCGCAGCATATCGTCGACAAAATCTTTGATCCTTTCTTTACCACAAAAGAACCTGGCAAAGGCACTGGTCTTGGGCTTTCCAGCGCGCTCGGCGTTGTAAAGAGTCATGGTGGAGTCATAAAGGTTTATAGTGCCGCCAACGGCACGACTTTCCATATTCTCCTGCCATCCGCGGCGGGCGTTTTCCAAGCTGACGAGACCAAGGCGCAAATGGAGGTTCCAACCGGGCACGGCGAAACCATCCTCATTGTGGATGACGAATCGGCAATTCGAGAGGTGGCAAAGGCGGTTCTTTCCAAGAGTGGGTACAAGGTTCTTGCGGCGGACGATGGTCCGGGCGCGCTCGCCATTTTTGTGCGAAAGTCGAAGAAGATCGATGTGGTTGTGACCGACCTGGTCATGCCGATTATGAGCGGCTTGGTGCTCGCGCGAACGCTGCGCAAAATGGACATCAAAGCCAAAATCATTGTCTCCAGCGCGCGGGATGGCGATTACAACCCGGGCGAGTTGACTGACATCGGAGTGCAGGGATGTCTGAACAAACCTTATTCTCGGGAAACATTGCTGCGCGCGATTGATCGTGTGCTGCACAACGGCAAGGAAAAATAAAATGAATCCACTGCGAATTCTTGTCGCCGACGATCATGAGGTAATGCGGAACGGGGTACGGGCCTTGATCGAGCATGAGCCCGGATGGCAGGTCTGTGGCACTGCCACAAACGGCCAAGAAGCGGTCGAGACCGCCAAGAAACTAAAGCCCGAAGTGGTTGTTTTGGATATGACAATGCCGGAGCTGGACGGGCTGGAGGCTTTGCGTCAGATCAAACGCGCTCTGCCAGATACAGAAGTCGTGATCTTCAGCGCTTACCACTCGGAGGAGGTTATCGAGCAGCTCTTCGACGCAGGAGCGAAGAGCTACATCCAAAAATCTGATGCCGGCCGGCATTTGGTGGCGGCGATCAAATCACTCGGCGAGCACAAGGCGTTTTTCACGCCGGCAATTTCTCAGATTCTTTTCGCAAAATTTCTCTCCGCTTCTGCAGGGAAAACGCAAAATGGGCAGGAACATACCGTGACCGCCCGTGAGAGAGATGTGGTACGCCTCCTTGCCCGGGGTAGCAGCAATAAAGAGGTCGCCAATTCCCTGGGGATCAGCATACGCACGGCTGAAACTCACCGGGCGACGCTTATGCGCAAGCTCGGCCTGGATTCCCTGGCCGCGCTGGTTCGCTACGCGATCCGGAATAACATCATCGACGCGTGATTTAGAACTCACGGCGTTGAGACGGCGATCGCGCTCCCTGGCGCAGCAAACTTGCGTTAGGCCGCGGCCGATTCCCTGGCCGCGGGAATCGCTGAATCCTTCTGCCCGAACAACGATTGCAGCGCGCTGCGAAGTTCTGTTTGACCTACCGGTTTCGGGATAATGGTGCTGACGTTGTCCCGTTGAAGGGTCGGAATAGTTCCAATGTTAAACCCTGTCAGCATGATAATTTTCTGCTGTGGCGACAGCGCGCGAACCACAACGGCAAGTTCCATTCCGCTCATTTGCGGCATGCCATAGTCGGTAACGATGAGATCAAATGGTTCGGCTTTGAAGCGACTGATCGCATCGAAAGCGCTGCCGGCGGTCACAACCTGATGGCCGTCCGCGCTCAGATATTTCTCCACAACGTCGCGCGAGTTCGCTTCATCATCCACCACCAGCACGCGCAAAGACCGGTTCAGCATTTCGGCGGCTGCTACGTCCTGCGCTTTCGATTCTGTTATAGGCAATTGAATTCGAATGGTCGTCCCGCCACTGGGTGCGCTTTCGATTTCGACCGTGCCCTCGTGCCGTTTCACAATGCCGAACACCATGGCCAGTCCCAGTCCGGTTCCTTTCTCGCCTTTGGTTGTAAAAAAAGGTTCGAGGCACCGGCGGCGGGTTTCTTCGTCCATTCCGGTGCCGGTGTCGCTCACCTCCATTACGGCTTTCGAAGGCGAACTCCGGGTTCGCAAAGTGATCTCCCCTCCGCCGGGCATTGCGTCGACGGCGTTAAAGATCAAGTTTGTAAACATCTCCCGTAATTCGCCCGCGTTCGATTTGAGTAAGGGCACATGCTCCAGATCGAGGCGAACATTGATCGTTCGGCCATCCTTCAACGCCTGATCCTTCCACTTTGGCTGTGTCAATGGTACGACCTCTTCGACAATCTTGTTCAAATCCACTGTTTCGATAGGATCGGTTTCATCACGGGGCCGGTAGAAGTCGCGCAAACGGCGCAAGATCAACGAGGCGTCGCGTCCGGCCGTGTTCATGATGCCGACGTATTCCAAAGAGATCTCCCGGTCGTTCAGGAGTTCCGGATCCTGCAGGATTAAGTCGCTATAACCAATAATCGACATGAGTGTGTTGTTGAAGTCGTGTACGACTCCGCCGGCCATCTCGGTGAAAGCGCGCAACCTCTCCTGTTGCAGCATTTGGTGCTGTGTTTGCTTGAGCTGCTGCAGGGCGGTTTCCAGGTCGCGTGTTCGCTCCACCACTTGTTGCGCCAGAAGGTCGTTTTGCTCGTGCACTTTGATTTTCAACCAGTGCGTTTCGAGCAGGTTGCGGATGCGCATCGACAATTCTGTTGGGTCAAACGGCTTGTGTTGAATATCGGAAGCCCCGGCGATAAGGGCACGCCGCTTGGTCTTGCTGGTAAGATCCGCCGTAATGACCAGAACGGGCAGTGAAGTCTTGCTCTTAATCCACGGTTTCAAATGCTCCAAAACGCCAAAGCCATCGACGTTAGGCATGCTCAAATCGAGGATAACCAAGTCGGGCAGACACTGTTTGACCTCATCGAAGACCAACGTCGAATCACTCAGGCCAGTGACATTCGAAAATCCGATTCTTTCCAGAAAGCTCTTTATTGCAAAGATGTTATTAACCTGGTCGTCAACGATCAGTATCCGGGACTGAGATAATGCGAAATCAATCATAGCCGCAGCAGCGGCGCCTATGGTTTCAGGTCAAATGAGTAATGCTATTCTCCCACATTGCCTCATCAACGCACCGCAGAAGCATCGTGGAATCGACCGTTTTTGCGATATGACGGACTTTTCGCTGATGGAGCGGATGGCGGCTTTCTTCGAATCCGTTGACCAAACTGGACAGGAATATGACGGGCGTAGACGCCAGTTCGACATTGGTTTTTAACTCCAGTAGAACTTCGGCGCCAGATTTTCCCGGCATGTTCATATCTAGGAGGATGAGATCTGGGCGAAACACGCGCGCTGACTCCAGGGCATGAGCAGAGCGAGTTTCAACCTGCACGGCATAACGAGTCGAGCGTTCCAACGTCATCGCCGTTAGCCGTGCGAAATTTCGATCATCGTCCACAATGAGTATGCGGGATTTGCTCATGTTTCCATGTAAGAGCAGGAAACGCACAGCGACCGCAGATTGAAAATACGTAGTTTATGACGCGCCAATCTGGTATGCCAGGCCACGTCACTATTTCGACCCTTAATGCCTTCGCTCGCGAGGCCCGTGGCTAGGGGACTCTGCGGTTTGATTGGGGCATGTGCCTCTCCGCAGCCCCAAACCCGTAGTCCCCGCAGGGGCTGCCTGCACACTCAATGCTCGGGTATGGCGCATGAAAAAATCTTCCCGCGAGTGGAGGGGGCGCCTTGCACTACAGAAATTTTCCGGACAGGAAAAGACATCAACCGGGTCACTCAAGGATTGTCCCGCCAAAGTAAGGGCAAGAACGATTCTCATCGTCGACGATCGCCCGGCGAATCGGCAGGTGCTCATGGCGCTGCTGACACATCTCGGTCATCGCCTGCTTGAGGCGGACAGCGGTGCGCGGGCGCTCAAAATGGTGCGCAAAGATAAACCCGATCTTGTCATCGCCGACATCCTAATGCCCAAGATGGATGGCTACGAATTCGTGCGAAAATTGCGCGGTGATCGCAAGAT
Source organism: Acidobacteriaceae bacterium (assembly GCA_003169715.1). Classification (GTDB taxonomy): domain Bacteria; phylum Acidobacteriota; class Terriglobia; order Terriglobales; family Acidobacteriaceae; genus PALSA-188. The sequence continues at coordinate 4,223 of PNAR01000417.1, forward strand.
CGCGCATACGCCAGTTGTTTTTTTCACGGCGCATTACATAGAAAAGGAATCGCGGAAGCTCGCCAAAGCATGTGGGGTCCACCACATCATCGTCAAGCCGGCCAAGCCGAGAGAAGTCCTTGAAATCGTTAATGAGGCGCTTGCCATGCGACCACGTGGGAGCGCTTCGCCTTCGGCGCGGGAGTTAGCTCGCAAGCATCTACGCGTTGTGACCGACAAGCTGGCCGACAAGGTTTGCGAGCTCGAAGAGCTTAACGCAAGACTACGGACCGAAGTCGCGGAGCGTGAGCGGATGGTAAATGAGTCGCTGCTTGCGCATGCAGAGGCGCGCCACGCCAGACACGAAGCGGAACGTGCCAACTGTGCCAAAGACGACTTCCTCGCCACTCTCTCCCATGAGTTGCGAACGCCCCTGACCCCTGTGCTTATGTGTGTGGCGGCCTTGGAGCAAGAAAAGGCCATCGAGCCGGTCCTTCGCGCGCAGCTCGGTATGATTCGGCGCAACGTCGAACTCGAAGCTCAATTGATCGATGACTTGCTCGATTTGACCAAGATTGCTCGCGGTAAACTTCACCTGGTCCGATCAGGACCTGTCGATGTCCATTCCTTGCTCGCCCATACCAAGGAAATTGTAGAAAATGATGCGGGTCAGAGGTCCATCCATTTGGAATTTGATTTGAGGGCGAGCGAACACCACGTCGGCGGTGAGGCGGTGAGACTCCATCAGGTCTTTTGGAATCTGGTGAAGAATGCGATCAAGTTCAGCGTGGCGGGTGGACGAGTTACCGTGCGGACCCGCAATCCAGTACCGGGCCAATTTGTTCTCACGGTGGAGGACACGGGCGCAGGGATCACACCGCAAACATTGCCTGTTATCTTTCGCGCTTTCGAGCAGGGAGAAGCGCGGGAATCGCAAACCGCCGGAGGACTTGGACTCGGTTTGGCTATTTCGAAGGCGATTGTCGAGGCGCATGGTGGAACAATCCGCGCCGTGAGCGCCGGACTGGATCGCGGCGCAACCTTTACCATTGAACTCGCCGCCATCTTGCCTTTTCCCATCGCTCAGATCATCGAACAGGTACCTCAGTCT
>PNAR01000209.1 GCA_003169715.1 Acidobacteriaceae bacterium
GAACCCGGAGTCTTTGAGATCTCGAATGGCTCGCCCGTCAGATACGACTCGTCCATTATGCCGTGCCCCTCGACTACAGCACCGTCGACCGGACAGATCTCGTGAGGCAACACAACGACGTGATCCCCTATCTGGATCTGATCTAGTTTGATGTCCTCGACCAAGGTTCCACTTTGGCGGTGCGCGATCTGCGGCATGCGCTTCGCCAAGGCGTCGAGGACGGAAGATGCTTTGCGGGTGGCGAACTGCTCCAAGGCGGTCCCGCCTGAAAGCATCAGAACAATGATCGATCCCACGAGGTACTCGCCCATTGCGACGGAAGCCACAATAGAGATTCCAGCTAGCAAGTCCGAGCCGAACTCTCGCTGCCAGAGTTTCTTGCCCAGGCTCAAGAGGATTGGAATTCCTCCGACTATCAGGGCAAGGAATAACGGGCCGAGATAAATCGACGGTGGCAGGTGAGTCGAATAGCGGAGAATCAGGTGCGCGCCAATTGCGATCAAGGTCACTACCGCGATGTAGGTCTCTCTCGCAGTCGAGATTGCTCTCTTGGCGGGAATGATCGCGGGAAGGGACATAAGGGCTAGGCGGCCAGAGTGGTGCCAGGAGTTGATTGACCCGAACGAAGTCCTCTTCGCCCTGATCCCCCTGGTTGGCCTCGCTTCCTCGTGATTTCAGGCCCACGACGCACATGTTCGACTCTCAACCTTCTGATCCCTCCGGGAACCCTCGCCTCGATGAGGTCTCTCCTTCTGCGACCGAGCAGTGCAATTCCCAGCGGCGCAAGAACTGAAATGAAGCCTCGCGAGATGTTAGCCTCCTCAGGAAAAACCAACGTGTACAGCCCCTTCCGCCGCGTATCAAATTCGAAAGCGCAGACGCGGGAATTCATCCTGACTACATCTTTGGGCACTCGACCCGGAGGCCTGACCTCGGCGCTCTCAAGTGCCTGATCGAGGAGTTCGAGCTGCCTTTGATCTCGAAAGAGAGAATACTTGAGAGCCCGGACCAAACGCCTGAGCCTCTCCATGTCACCATCCGTGACGATAATGGAACGATCTGTCATGACGAACTCCTTTGCGTTTTCGCTTTGAATGAGGCTATGCAGCTTTCTTTTTGTCACCCTTCGGTTCAACCGTGGTCTGGCTTTCTTTGGGTAACATTTGCACACCCGCGGACTGCGCCGTCTTACTGGCTTCGTTTCGGCGCCAGCTGATTTCAAACCATATAAGAAGAGCTACAACGCCCGCGCACAGTACCAACACCAGAATCGACACCGGATCCATAAAGGCACCTCGTCCATCTAGTCGTCCTCAGATTTCTGTAGGTCGCCGACAGTCATCACCGGACACCGAGCGAGAGCCACCACCCTGTGCGCAATCGAGCCAAAATGACTTGCTGTCTCCGCGAAGGCTCCCGCGCCCCGCACACCCATAACGATGATGTCGGCTATCAATTCATTCGCAACGGCGAGGATGCGCTCAGCCACCGGCCCGATTTCTACCACGACTTCCGGCTCGTACGGTAGCTGGGGTTCGGACGGGATCATTTCGCGTAAGCGCTGTTCGGTTAGCTGTATTGCGCGATCCGGCGACTCTGTGAGAACGTCTTCGACCACATGCACCAGTGTTAGATCCGCTTGATATTCATGCGCCAGCGAGACGGCGAATTCTGCTGCTCGCAACGACCCGAGCGAGAAATCCGTGGCGCAAACAATACTGCGAATTCCGACAGACGCCTCTGCCGTCACGTGCGGTCCGACAGTCAGCACTGGACAAGGCGCCACACGAATGATTTCCTCGGCGGTTGAACCAAGGAGCACTTTACCCAGTCCGCCGCGACTACTTGTGCCCACTACCACTAAGTCGACACCGTGATTTCGTACGAATTCCATGAGGACGTCGGGAACGTCTCCACATCCCAATAGCGTCCCGCAACACTGACCATGTTGTCGTAACGGGTCGATGATCTGATTCAGCGCACGGCTCGCGTGCGCTTGGAGTTCCTCGAAGGTTAGCGCTATGGATTCGGGACGAGCCAGGGCGTAGGCCCCCGGTGGTATGACGTGCGCAGCGTAGAACCTCGCTCCGTATCTGTCTGCCAACGCGACTGCAAATGGTAAAGCCCGGCTGGCCGACGCCTCAAAATCAGTTGCGAACAGAATGTTCTTGAGTGCGATCTGTTGTTTCACTTCCAGCGCTTTCATGTCACCCTCCCTTTAAGGCAGTTTTCGCGAAACCGACTTCCTCCGGAACCAGCCGCTCTAGTCGTTTTCCACTCGCAGATTGTTCTCCACCGAGAACACACCGGACACGCTATTCGCTTGCATTCCGGCGACCTGTTTCTCCATTTGGCGCGCCACAACGCCTTCCAGCGTCAAGTGTCCGTTCTCCACAATGATGTGAATCGGCGGAACTGCGCGCAATTGATACTGCGAGAGCACGCTGTGCCCATAGATCTTGCGATACGTCGCTCGCCGAATACGGTCATCGTTGGGCGATACGGGCAACACTTTGATCTGGTTGTCTACTCGCTCTACACCTTCAATTTCTCTCACTGCTCTTTCGGCGTCTGACTTCAGCGTCGGACGGCTCGCTTCACCCAGCAAGGTCAGGGTGCCATCGGGCGAAACTTTGTACATCAGGTTGTCGAAGACGCCATAGAACGGAAGCATCACCAGTTCGTGATGCACTTCTTTGACGATACGGTCAACTCCCTTCTGGCTCAGAGCGGTACTGCGAGTTGACTGCGCGCTATTGTTCTGCGCTTCTTGCGCGGTGCAGTTGTTTGCGTAGGTCGCCAAATTCAAAAACAAGACCACTAGGATCACTGTGGTTTTCATTGCATCCTCCAAACTCATCTTGATTCAAGGCCCAACATCCACGTGCTCAAAACCATTTCGAATGGGAGAGGGCTGCACTTGCACAGTCGCCATTAGCGCCCACAGCCCCAACACCCTCTGCTCGTTCAGCTCCTCCTGGCTCGCATTCAGGCAGCCGAGATAGGCTGCCCCGACTGAGTCACTGAGGCCAGTCTCTGGTGGAGATTTGCTGTGCTGCCCGCATCGCCGAGCCGTCAACGAAGTACTGTGCATGTTGAGTGCCAGGCTTGCACGAGAAGAGAATGGTTTCGAATCTTTACTCACCGGCGTTTTGAATCGACGAAAGGAAATGCCAAGCGACGGACAACAAAGGCAGACCCGTTCGGAGTCTGTCTCTCGTTCCCTTCACTCGTCATAGATTAAGGAGATTTGAAGCGCCGCGCTGTCCGACACTTTTGACATTCGCGGTCCGATTCCTTTGACGACTGCGAGCCTGAAGGTGAGACCGATGGTGTCCTTGATGTTTGTTCTGTGCAACTTGGCTCCCATCGACGCCTGGCACATAGCGTGCCCTGGCTTAGTCGAAAGCAGCGAGACAATCATCTGAAGGAGAAAATTGAAATGAAATCTTCCCAGGTAATCCCCTCTGTGCCGATCAAAGCAGACCTCCAAAAGACGGAAGGCGGCGGTGAAATGCAGGGCCACATTCGTGCGCGTGCCTATCAACTCTACGAGCAGCGTGGAAGAGATGATGGACACAGCCTGGACGATTGGTTGCAAGCTGAGGCTGAAGTATCTGAAGTCCAGAAGGCGGCCTGAGTGGTTCTTGCGAGCAGAGTGGAAGGAAACACAACGAAGAGATCAATGGCGAATTCGGACGGAGATCAGAACTGGCTGGCGCTCTACAGAGAAGCCGTTTTGGAGACAGACCGCAAAGAAGGTCAAGGCACGCGTCGCTCAAGCTCAGATGGCCATCCAGGGTCGAGCCCGGGAGTTGTGGTACGCCCGAGCACCAGAAACGAGTGAGCGACACCAGATGGACGCGGCTGTCCATTTCCTCGGAATCCTCCGCTTGATTGGAGAAGAGAAATGGTGACGCACGAGTGCGAACTGTCGTTTCCACGCCACTACGTCCTGGTCCCGCTCGCACCAACCGGCGTCACTGGAGTCGAACATGACGAGAACACGGACTAAAGATGGTTTGGAAGGGAACAAACTTATGAAACGTATCTTCTTATTATTGGCTACGGCTGCGCTGTTTTGCTTACCGGCATACGCGCAAAAAGACGAAAACAATCGCATTAAGAATGCTGGCAAAGTAATGGTTGAGATCCTCAATGTCCCCGACGATATTCCGAAGGATCTTCTGGATAAGGCGGA
>PNAR01000129.1 GCA_003169715.1 Acidobacteriaceae bacterium
AGGGGACGCTGAACCGGACTGCTCATCGTGGCCAATCCTGAAAATCGGGCGCCGCCGTAGAAGCTACGAGCAAGTTCGCTACGATAAGGAGCACAGTTATCGTGGGTGACGTGGCTCGGGCTACGAGAAAAGCGAGAAGTTTAAGTGCCCCAGACTTCCCGCGCGACCTCTGCGACCAGGCGCAACTTTGCCTCTTGATCCTCCTGCGTCAATAAATTCCCTTCCATGGTGGATGCGAATCCGCATTGCGGGCTCAGAGCCAATCTCTCGAGTGGCACGTAAGCCGCAGCGGCTTTTATTCGGCTCTTCAATTCACCCCGATCTTCCAGTTCCGGACGTTTTGAACTGATCAATCCGAGCACAACCGTCCGATCATCCGGCACGTGGCGCAGCGGCTCGAAACCGCCTGAGCGTTCGTCGTCGTACTCCAGCAAAAATCGGTCGAAGCGCGTTTGGCGAAAGATCTTGGCGATTGGGCCGTAGTCACCCTCGGCATAAAACTTGCTTTGATTATTTCCCCGGCATAGATGCAGCCCGAACATGACACCGGCGTGATTGCCAACAACTGCGTTGTCCATTTCGATGGAAAGGTCCAATAGCCGGTCCGGGTCGTTACCACGCTGCCGGTATCCTTCGCGAAGCTGAGGATCGAGCAAAGCGGTGTACTGTGGAGAATCAATCTGGATATAAGTGCAACCGAGGCGAATTAGTTCCTGAACTTCTTCCCGGAGGATATCCACCAAATCAGCAAGATAAAGATCAATCTTGGGATAGGCGGCTTTTGATTTTTCGCTGTCGTAGTAAGCCGCCCCCTGCTGCGCGCTGATCAAAGTGGTTTTGGCTGGGTGTTTCGTGCGCGCCCGAAGATAGGTAAATTCCTCGGCGCACATGGGTCGCTTCCGCTTCAGGCGGGAAACAACCACGGGCCGCGATAAAACAAGTTTCTCGCCCTTCTCATTGCGAAAGGGAATTGCCCAGCCTCCGAATTTGTCAAAGCCCTCGACTGCATCCACGAGGTGGCCGTAGAACGCATACCGCCGCATTTCACCATCTGTGATCATCTGCAAACCTGCCCGGGTTTGCATGGCTACGGCTTCATCCACTGCGCGATCCTCTACTTGCTTGAACCCGGCGTCAGTGAGTTCACCAGCTTCGTGTTGCTCTCGGGCGCGCTTCAGATATGCTGGGCGCAACAGACTTCCAACCACGTCGCTACGGTACAAGACGAACCTCCTCGCAGCCTTTTAGATCCCACATTTGAAGTAGACGCGCCGTAGTATAAGCGATCTAACAAAAAGATGGGTTATGCAAACCCTCGAGGAAAGACCTTTCGGGCGCCGATCTTGTGTCTGGCACGCCCTGATTTTGCGCGAAAGACGGCGCAAGCAAATGAACAGCCCCGCCGCCAGATCGCCAGCGCACTAAAAGGTAAACTTGGCGGAGATCTGCAATTGCCGGGGGTTGAACATTGTTCTCGGTGTGCCGAACAATGGATTGGGCACTGGAGCTCCGCCATTGCCAGCTGGGCAACTGGTGGTCCCGTTCTCGATCGCCAGCGAAGCGGCATCCTTATAGCGTCGAGGCGGGGTACCGCAGAAGTCTATCGTGCCGCCACCATAGACCGAGGTGACTTCGTTGATGTTTTGCCGGTTGAAGACGTTGAAAGCATCAATCGCGAGATTCAGAGCCATGCGCTCATTAAGGTGAATAAATCTGGCCAGGCGCAGGTCCGTCGCGTAAAGATCATCGCCTCGGTAGGAATTCCGGGGAGACCATCCCACGCGGTCCGTGACCGGATTGGTATCGCCATTGACGTCGTTGCCGACGAAGATTGTGAATGGCCGCGGAGATTGCAACGTAATGATGCTGCTGAACTCGAAGTTCCGAAATAAACCGTGGTTGGGCGTGTCCGCGGTAAAATTGCCCACGAACCTATGGCGAACGTCCTGTACTGAATCGGCTCGTTCCAGATTCCTGTTATACAGATCTTCAGGAGTGCTGACGAAAGTAAGGAAAGTTCCATCGTCCGTGGTATGCGAGAAAGTGTAGTTGGCGCTAAAGCGCAAAAACGCGCCCAACTTATCGGTGACCGAAAGCGTGGCCCCGTTATAAGCGGCGTTTCCAGTGGCGTCCACGAAGTACATGAGGCCCGCATTGTTATAAAGGGGTCCGCTAAATGCGTCGCGACCGTCGGCCAGTTTGTTGTTCACAAGCGCAGGGTTCACAACCGAAGCGGGGGGGCAATTGGTGGCGCTGTTAGAAAGGCCGCCCGGAGGACAGACATTCAAATTCTCAGGCCGGAATTGCTTGTGAGCGCGAAGGAAAAGATAACCAACGCTCACCACCAGCCCCTTGCCGACCTCCTGATCAACCTGGAGGCTGGCTTGTTCGGAGTATGCAATGCGGCTATTGGGATCAACTCCGCCTCCGCTGTTCGTGACAAAGGAGCCGGGGGGCCCGGTATTGAAGTTGGGTTGGTTCTGCCCGGTCAGAACCAATTGCTTCGCCGCAGCCCATGGTGACGGAGCGGGGCTTCCATCAGGGTAATGAAGTCCCTCGAAAAATCCATTCGCATCCATCTGGTTTAAGACCCAAGGCGCGGTCTGGTTTCCTTTCCTGACGCCCGGATCCACCGCGTTCGGAATCACGACCTCGCGTTGCGGATAGGTGACAAACAAGAAGCTCATATTGTAGCGGTCGTCGAAAATTCCATAGCCGGCTCGAACAACCGTACGCTTCGTGGGCGAGTAGGCAAGCCCTATTCTAGGTTGGAAACCGCGGTAATCCGGATTAATGATCTGCGACAAACCAGTTTCAAAGTCCCAGCGCAACCCGTAGTTGAAGGTTAACCTGGGAGTGATTCGCCATTGATCCTGTGCGTAGAACCCTACGTAACCGTGGTTGAGGCGCACGTAGAAATCCTGCGGATCCACGTACGCATTCGGCCATGCTCCTCCGCTCGGAGGAATCACTGGCGGCAGGCTTTCTGGAGTGATCGGCCCAGGACCAACGGGAGCACCCCAAAACACGATGGGCACACCGTTCAGTGGATCGTTTGGATTGGGACCGAACGGACTGGGTGGAAACCCAAAGTTAGTCGCGGGCGTGATCACGGCTGTGGGGCATGGTCCATCGGCAGGGACGGAACGCACTCCGGCGGCAGGATTTGTGTAGTTAGCGAAATCCACCAGGCAATTCACGTTCGGCAAAACGATGCGCATGGGGGTGAACCCCGGCCAAATTACGAAATTCCGGAGGTAATTCGTGTCTGCGCCAAATTGCCAATAGTGATTTCCTTTCACCCAAGCCAGGCTGTCTGAAATCTGGACGCGGCTTTCATTGAGCGCGTCGAAAGCGCCGAAGTTGTGGCCAAAGGAAAGTGTGTTTGGGATATCGAGGTTGGGCTGCCCGGTCACGGCGGGAAAGTTATATGTGCGCCTTGCGTACTGCACGAGGAGAGTATTTACGAGATTCGGTTTGAGCAGGGAATTTAAAGAGCCAACCAGAGACTGGTCTCTCAGGAGGGCGTTGTGTCCATCGCTCGGCGCTCCAATGCCGCCGCCGTCAAGAGTATCGCCCACCAACACATTCAGGTCTCGAGAGTCCACGATACCGTAGTGAACCGCCAGACGGTTATTAGCGTTAAATTGATGGTCTATTTTGATGAACCCGTTGTCATTGTTAAGCGTCTTCAGGACGTCAAGGTTCTCGATTGGCAGGCCCAGCGCAGCCTTTGCGGTATTGATTGTGCTCAAATTGCCGATGAGAGTTGCGGGATAAGTAGGTGATTCGCCCAGCCTCTGGCCCTCATAATTCTCGAAGAAAAATGTTTTGTCCTTCCGGATTGGCCCACTCAGCGTTTCACCAAATTGACCCCGGCGGTACTGGTTGAATTGAGGTTGCGTTAATAGCGACTTGGAATCCGCGGCCTCGTTGTTAAGGTACCCGTAGACTGAACCATGCAAAGCATTGCCGCCTGATTTTGTAACAACATTCACGATTCCGCCCAAGGCTCGACCGTACTCGGCTCCGAAGCTATTGTTTACTACGCGGAATTCGCTGACTGCTTCCTGCGAGGGAGTGGCACGCTGAGAACCTGTTCCTTCGTCAATGTAATCCGCGCCGTCAACGGTTACAGCGTTGCTCAAGTCGCGCATGCCTCCGAAGGAAATCCGGGTGACATCTGGTTCGGTGAACGTGGATTGAAGGCTCGTTCGGCCCGTCGCCACGCCGGGAGTCAGCAATGCGAAATCGATGAACTGGCGGGTGGCAGTGGGGAGCGCCTGAATCTCCGGAGTTTCGATCACCTGGCTGATCTCGGTACGCATGGGTTCTACCGGCGGTGCCTCCGCTGTAACCACGACCGTTTCTCCGATGCCTGCCACTCTCAGCGAAACGTCAATTGTGGCAGTTTGACCCACAGTCAATGCGATGCCGGTCTGTGCAAACTTGCCAAATCCTTTGGATTCGGCTGTCAATGCATATTTTCCAGGCGGAAGGTTGGGCACCACGTAGAACCCGGCATCGTTTGTGGCTGCGGAGTAGCTTTGGTTTGTAGCCAGCTCTCGCAGAGTGATCTCAGCTTTGGCAACGGGGCTGCCATTCGAATCCAGGACTGTTCCATTGAGTTGGGCAAAACTGATGCTCGCCTGTCCAAACGTGAACTGGGACAGACTTATCGTCATTGCTACCGCAAACGACCAGGTCATCATTCGACGCAGATTCATTGGCTCCGCCCTTCTTTAAGCCTGGTTTGGAACACCCTGACTTCGCCCGCTTGCGACACTTGCCGAAGGTAATCCGATGGGTGGCTCTCATCGGAATATCCCATCACCAAACTCATGCCGGAATCAATTGCGATGTAATTTGCCACATTGCGCCTAGCATATTCCCAACCTTCGGCATTGTTCAATACATCTTTGTGTTTGTGCCGGAGCTAATACTTGTTCGATATCCAATCCCAAAATGGCAAAATCATGCCGCTGGATGTCGCCAATCTGAGACTCTCGAGAGATCGAGCTATGTCTTATTCGATACAAACATTCTGTTTTTGCTTGAGCAGTTTTGATTCACGCACGCGCCGACGCCATCTTTAGTTGGGTGTATGCTGAGTGACCATCGGTAGCAAAATGGGGATAAAGAATTTTCTGTTCCAACGCTGGAGATCCCACGTTGATTGGAAATTTGATCGCCAGTTCGCCGTTGATACTTCCGGGACATTCGAGGTTTCGAACGCGCCGGCTGATGCCATTCCTTACGCAGGAACGCCTCCATACCGTTTTTACTCCATAATGTCGAAGCTGTCCTTCGAGCCGAGAGAATTGACCTTCGTTGACTTCGGTTGCGGCAAAGGACGAGTGTTGCTGATGGCATCTCAATTCGGATTCAAACGGGTGATTGGAATAGAACACTCGCCGGAACTGAGTGATATCGCGAAAAGCAATGTCGCTATCTACCAACGAGCACGAGGCAGGCCCAGCGATATCAGGGTGAATTGCGAGAATGCCGCGGATTTCCGCATTCCTCCGGGGAAAACGCTTTTGTATTTCTACAACCCGTTCATGGGAAATGTAATGGGAGCGGTATTGGCCAACATTCAGCAGGCTCTCAAGGAAACCTTCAGGGAGATAACAATTGTTTACTACAACCCCGTTTATGGGCATTTATTCGACGCTGCGGACTTCCTCGATTGCGTCAAGAAGGGACGCCAATATTCGGTTTATCGAAGCATAACGAAACCGAGGGATTAACCTAACTGGGTAGCTTAGGTTTACGTCAATGTGATCTGACAAATCTGTTCTTGCCAGGAACCCTCTGGGATACACTTTCCACGAGAGCTACGGAAAAACATTTGAGTAACCCTTAAACTAATTGACCGCAAATGAGTGCACTTGGCATTGCCGAACTAAACGCGCTACTACCTTGCTGGCCGAAGATGAGCGTGGAAAGATACGCAGCTTTCGAGCAAGCGACCCGCGTTAGTGCCGTACGAATCGGGGAGCTATGGTGGCAGCGGCCACGACCTTTTTTTTACAGGCCCTTGCTTCCGTTCAAGAAATACCACCTGGCTGAAACACAAAAAGCATTCGATACGGCGGGTATTTTCCAGCACGCAGTTGAAGATGGACAATTGTTCAATTCTTATCTGAACCCGGTTTTCTTCGAGAACCCTCAGGATTACGATGTAAAGAAGCTGCACGACAACGCCCGGCGAAGCCTTAAGAAAGCATTGAGAAATCCGATCGCGGTACGCAGGATGCTTGACGAAGAGGAGTTTTCCGGGCAGGCCTATCCTGTCTACCTCTCCTTCTATCAACGTACGAAGTATGGATTCGACACCGGGCGCAAGGAGAAGGCCAACTTTGTTCGGTGGTCGCATTCTGTATTCCAGTTTCCAGAAGCCGTTATCCTTGGGGCGTTTCTTGGAAGCGAGTTAGTGTCATTTGAGATTAGCTGCCTCGTAGAAAACACTCTAATTCTTAAAACTATTGTCACATCGGACAAGGCTCTCAAACTCAATACTTCCGACCTGTTGCTCCATTACTACCGCTCCGCGGCGCAAGAACAGACGGAGATACATGGAATTTACGACAGCATGCTGTCAGAGAATAAGGGCCTGAATAACTACAAAATTATGCGAGGGGCAACGGTGATGGCGTTACCGGCCTTTATCCATATTCGGCCCGGCCTTCTATGGATGCTTAGGAAAGTGAATGGCGCAGCGTGCATGCGGTTACACGGTTTTAGCACTGCACAGCTAAAATTCAAAGGGTTTGCGAACCCATAAGAAGTCCCGCTGCGACTGGGTTCAACTTCTTGTACGCGGATCTGCGAGCATCCGTATCCAATGGATCCAACTTTTATCCCTGCTACACGTGCGATGCGGGACCAACTTTAGGGTGTAACCTGCAAGTTATCGAACGAGAGTAACCTTGTCGTAAAGAAAATTCCGGTTCGCCCTCTAGAACAACCGTTAAAATACGATGAACGCAGGACACTCTATCAATGAGCATTTCCTCCGCAACTGTCGGCATTTACTCCGAACTGAAAAGCAAAATTGACGCTCGCCAGGCGCAAGTCGCCATTATCGGAATGGGCTACGTGGGGCTGCCTCTGGCGCTGCTCTACAGCGAACAGAAGTTTCCGGTCACTGGTTTTGATATTGACGCGCGCAAGGTCTCCACACTCACCGAAGGCGGGACGTACATTGTGAGAATTCCCGCGACGGAGATCGCTGAAGCACGATCCCGCGGCTTCAAGGCTACCTCGGACTACTCCATGCTCACAAAGATGGACGCGATTATCATTTGCGTCCCGACGCCTTTGAACGAATATCACGAGCCCGATCTCAGCTTCATCACTGACACCACGCACTCCATCGCTCCTCACTTGCGCGCCGGACAACTGGTCGTGCT
>PNAR01000214.1 GCA_003169715.1 Acidobacteriaceae bacterium
CGCGATGAAGACGTGGACATTGCCATTAACACGCCGGCGGGAGTTGATATTCACCTGAATGATCTGCTGGGCGGCAAAACTGGCGTGGCGGACGTTTGCAGGTTTGACGGCGCAAGCATCTGTACCGGCAACATTGACGCTACCGAAAATTTCTGGGGATGCCATGCCGGCCCCAGCGCTCTTAACTGCAGCAAAGCCAGTGGGTCCGATATTCGTTGGGCCCCATGGCTTGACCAAGCCATTCAGTGAACGACGGTTCGTACACGAACTAGAAGCACGGTTTCAAACCGGGAAGGGCTCGACTTTCAGTCGGGCCGCACTCGGTCTGGCGGCGGGTATCGGCACGAGTGGAACTNNCTCGGATTCGTATCAGGGTATCGTTTTAGAAGCAGCGGAAGAAGTATTGGCGCTCGCGAAACGCGACCCGCTGCAGCGCGGATCTATTTTCAGCGACTTAGCGGCACGAGTGGAACTCGTGCCCTTCCCGGTAGTTTTTGTTGGGTTGGTCTTCGTGAAGTATTCGTCGCCATACCCCACTGTAGAAAGAAGACCGGCAAAAAACGAAAGTCGTTCCAACTTCGGCGGGTATTGCTGCTCGCTTCGGGATGGGTGAAACAGAAGGCCGGCCAGCAGCCAAATGATTGTTCTCCACCTCATGAGCCTCAGGGGGATAAGAGACATCCTGTACTGATAACTCGGTCAAAAAGTCTGGCGTCCTTTTCATTTACCAAACCATACTTCGCAACGACTCCTCCCTTGAACAGCCGAACCCGTCGCCAACGTTCGCCACTTTTCAAATAACCCCAGTAATCATCACCTATCGGGTGTCCTTGGTCATCAAAGACACGCCTCTCGTCAACATGATCGGACAAAAGAAGAGTCGGATCTTCGGCCATGTTTTCGATCGGGCGTTGTCCGAATGAGATATCCAAAGCTGACACGCCCTTTTTTGGTGTTAAGGCAAAACCATGCGCAAACGGAGGCATGTCTTGCGTTCCCTCGACAATCGTAAAGTCTCTTACGAAAGCATCAAATTGAAATCCGTCCAGACCTCCCATTCTCTTTACGCCTAGTCCCAAATCTTTACACTTCGACACGACAGGAGGTGCCGGGGCCAAAGGCTTTTTATTGAAAATCAAATAGAAATACGCAAGACAAAGTAAGAGAATCCCTGCAATGGCAATCAACCGCAGGCGCGCCGTATCCGCAACAAGGGGTCTCATTCGACTATCTTCGTCCGCTGGTAAGTTTCAGGTTGTGCACATTCCCCTCAGCGTGCTATCCGCTGCACAGACCCAAAGAAAGTCTGAATAATGACTATTTTCCATCGGCCCTCACCGCTCCACGGCCATTGCCACCGCATTCCCTCCGCCGAGACACAATGCCGCTATTCCTCGATGCACGTCGCGGCGGATCATTTCGTAGATTAGCGTGACCAGCACGCGAGCACCGCTGGCACCGATGGGATGTCCGATGGCGACGGCCCCTCCATTTACGTTTACTTTGTTGGGATCGAGGCCAAGTTCTTTCATTACGCCCAGAGCCTGCACCGCGAAGGCTTCGTTCAGTTCGTAGAGGTCAACGTCTTCGGGCTTCCATCCTGTCTTCTCCCAGATTGTGCGGATGGCTCCGACCGGGGCCAGCATGACCCATTTGGGTTCGACTCCACTGGTGGCCTGGGCGACGATTCGGACCATCGGTTCGACACCGAGGTTCTTGGCATTATTTGCGCTCGTGACCACGACGGCAGCCGCAGCATCGTTTACGCCCGGCGCGTTTCCCGCAGTGACCGTCCCATCTTTTTTAAACGCCGGCTTCAACGAACGCAGGATTTCAATCGTCGTGTCTTCTCGCGGTGATTCGTCTTTATCGAAAATCACCGGAGGCTGTCCCTTTTTCTTCGCCGGAATTTCCACCGGAACGATCTGGGACTTGAATCTGCACTCTTTCATCGCGGCGACCGCTTTCCGATGAGAGTTCAATGCGTATTGATCTTGTTCCTCACGACTGATGCGGTGCTTCTCCGCGACGTTCTCGCCGGTGATGCCCATGTGGTAGTCGTTGTAAACATCCCAGAGACCGTCGTGAACCATCGCGTCAATGATCTTGGCATCGCCGAGGCGATATCCTTTTCGCGCCTGGGGCAAAAGATAAGGAGCGTTGGTCATGGATTCCATTCCTCCGGCGACGACCACAGAACTATTTTCCGTTTGAATCGCTTGCGCCGCGAGCGCGACTGCTTTCAATCCTGAGCCACAAACTTTGTTAACGGTCATGGCACCTACCTCGGGAGCGAGTCCACCAAAGATCGCGGCCTGCCGTGCAGGATTTTGTCCGAGGCCGGCGGAGATGACGTTGCCCATAATGCACTCATCCACAAGTTTCGGATCGAGATTTCCGCGCTTCACTGCCTCACGAACAGCAATGGCACCCAGGTGCGGAGCGCTGAAATCGGAGAGTGCACCTTGAAATTTCCCCACCGCAGTGCGGCATCCAGAAATGATCACAACATCGTCAAAAGCAGCCATTCATGTGCTCCTGCGCAACTTTGTTTCTATTCAATTATAGGCTTTTCAAGCGAGATGAATCGAAGTCGCAACGCAAGTTCTTGATCGCAGCATCACAACCTCGCAGTTTGCGATGAACAGGAAAATCCATCAGCGCTTTTCAAAGTTTTCGTTCGAAAATTTCTTCACGCAGAGTTTTTTCGGAAGAAAAACTCTCTCGCGATTCTCCGAGGTAACTTTGGTGTAGCTCTCACTCACCCTCATACCATCATTTTTTTCTTGACTTCACTTTTCGTTGACTCTATACCTTCAACTAGTTGCAACAATCGATCGTTGCTAATCCATGAACAATGGAAAAGGGAGAATAGATAACATGGCAACCAAGAAGAAAGCTAAGAAGGCCGCAAAGAAAAAGCACTAAGAGCCTTCAACAAGCAACAAAATGGGGGACGCCAAAAGCGTCCCCCTTAGTTTTTGCAAACGCAACAAGTATCGATCCCAACGACGGTCATTGGTAGAGACGTTGCTTGCTGTCGTGTGTCAAGACGTTGTTCCAATCAAAACGAGGGGATTTGGGGTCTTATTGCGACCGAGCCGTGCAAAAGATGGCGCGATAAGTCCGCGCCTCGGAAATCGTTACACCCGATTTCCACTTTCGCACCGCTCCTGCTGCGACGGGTTTCGCGGGAAGGTGCAAAGGGAACAACGTCCTGAAATTTCACAGCTTGCAACGTCTTCAATCTTCCACAATCTTTCAGAACGAAGACGCAGCAAGCTGTGTCTCTACGAAGGTTTTGTTTTTTGGTTTGGTGCGCGAAAGACGCGGGTCTCGGTTGCTGGACAAAGATTCTTATAAGCGCAGAAGCGGCAATAGAAGCCTGGTTTGGCTTCAAAATGCCCTTCCGCGATATTCTCCGCGACATCTTGAACTTTAAGCCGGGCTTCCTGTAGTTGGGCGTCGCTGCGCCGCGTGATCACCAGGCTGTTTTCTTCCAGGTTATAAAATGCCAACTGCTCGGCTTCGTATCCCCATTTTTCGCGTGCCGCGAGAGCGTAGATCGAGAGCTGAAGACTCTCGTCCGCGTCTTCCTGAGACTTTGGCTTTCCAGTTTTGTAATCAATTACGAGCACGCGATTTCCTGACGCCCTATCAATGCGGTCTATTCTCCCCGCAACGACTCCCATGCCAATTCGAATCTCGAACCATTCCTCCGTGTGAAGCACGTCGGGTGCCGGACCCTTGCGGCAGGCCTCGAGCAATGCTCGCAACTGCTCGACGCCCTGCTGGTTGTATAAATCCCGCTGGTAGTGATCTGCGATGCCAGCATCAGCCAGATCAGCCATCAGCATTTCAATGAGTTCGTTCTCTGAAAATGGACGCTGGAAGCGCACGGAATCGAAATAACTGCGAAGAACCCTATGCATGCTGGCGCCATATTGCATGGCGGCAGGTGCTTCGCTTGGGATTCTCCACTCTCGATCCAACTTGAATTGCAGAGGACAAGTTTCGTAAGTTTGCACCGCGCTCGCGCTCAGCCTTTCGTGGAGATTTACGGCCGGAGGTAAAGAAAGCCATTGCGTCACGCGGGAGACGGAGTGAACCTGAGGCGCATGGGCGAATAAGTCCGTTTGAAACCCGTCCGCAACAGATTGCTGCAACCACGGCGCGAGGCTTGCATCCTTCAACAGTTCACGAAGGAAACCGGGCGGAGTTTTATCCGTCTTGCCCGTCCCTTGTTTCGCGTGAATCGTGAGGAAGTCGCGAGCGCGAGTCATGGCGACGTAA
>PNAR01000053.1 GCA_003169715.1 Acidobacteriaceae bacterium
CGAACCGGATATGTCAAAGCCCCCGATGGCAGCGCGGTTCTGGAACAGCACGTTCAGCTCGCCCTTCGTCGGCACCCGCCAGTCCTGACGGCCATGCACGTCGAGCTTCGCGGCGTATTTCTGCGCTGCATTGAAGGTATAGGTCAGCGGCGCATCGGCGGGCGTTGCATACATCGCCTTGCCCGTGTCAGGTGAAATACCTGCGTAGACCGAGCCATCCGGCATCTTGTCGCCAACCTGAGGCGCGGCTTTGGCCTTCGCGTCGTCATTGGCGGGATGCACCTGGACCAGGCCGTTCGTATACGCATCCACACTCTTGTTTGTATAAGCCGCGATGCTTCCATCGGTGTGCACCTCGACACGAACGCCGTTCACTGTCACGGCAACCTCGCCGAAATCGCTGCCGAGAGAAATCTCCTTTGCCTTGCCGCTGCTGTCAGCCATGTTCTTCACTCCGTGCTGCTGTTATTGGTCCGCGCACTATGGCAGGGAAGATGACTTATGTCAATGCTATTCAATGCTGCATTGCAGCATTCCCGATGTGATAATGTATCTTATGACAACTTAAGGTTGAAATTCGGGGTAGGGGGCTGATTTTTTCGGTCCCTAAGAATCTAGAAAAATAAAAACTGAACCAGCACAAAACATCAATCGGATTAACCAAAGACCGAACACCGAATTATCCTCGCTTATCGCGGTCTTCTCAGAATCGTCTGGTAAATACGGGACTGAAAGCTTGTCTGGAAATGATAGGACATTCTTTTCCTGCAGCGCGTACCCCATAATGGTCCCTGTTGTTCGTATTCAGGGTAGAGCCACCGACATTGGTTTGCGGTAAGGCCTACCTTGTTAATCTCGGCGCCAATTTTCTCCCGCTCAAATGCGATGGCTCCGTTGCTGTGCTCGTTTTTCAGCACCTGGAAACTTTTGTCAGACAAGAAGCTGCTCTGAAGCCTCCTAAGAAACGCCCCGGCCATTAATTGCCGCTCGTTTTCTTAAGATCAAAACACAGCTGAAAATGTCGGTGACTTTTGTTGCCGCCAATGCCGTCAAAGTGCATTGAATCTTGCTTTATAAAGTGTTGCTGCTGAAGCTCCAGTGCCGTTGTTGCCGACAGTGTTGAGCATGGCCTCATACACTATGGGCAGGGCGAATAGCGCGCCGCCGGCTACCATCCTGACCGCGCAGTCCTTCAAAGGCGTGTTCGCAGGATTTTCCACGTGTTCCTTCATTTTTACGATCGCCATGGAGCCCATCACGAGACCCAGACAATAGGCCAGCGCAGTTAACAGGCCGGGCAAATTTTCAACTGACGTGGTCATGCATTGAGCAACACTACTAAAATCATTAGAGCCGGGAACTGAACATGATGCGGGGGGTGGCCCCATCACCATCATCATCATCACTATTAGAGGGGCAGGGTGTGCGCGACCGGCCGCCAATAGAGGGCCAGCGTGTGCGCTACCGGCCTCCAAAGGCTGCGACAAGGCAACAGCCATGCCTGCATAAAACTGAAGCTTCAAAGCTTTCCCGATTTTAATTCTTGCCATCGGATTCCCCAACATGTTACTCAAGTCAGAAGTGATTGTTTTATAACCTTTATACAATTCCCCTGTTTCCATAGTATCATTATCTTATTAACCGTTCATTAATAGTGGATCTAAGAATACTTGCGACACCTGGCCGGGGGAATGCCGCATTTCCGAAGGTAATTGTACTTTCCCTGTCTTGTATTTACACTGGAAACAAGGATCCCGAAGTTATACATCCGGAGAGGATATAAGCATTTGGATTTATTTGGTATTCCACTCTATATCCCTTTGTCAAAAGAGCTGGAAAAACAGTATGCGGCAACCATAAGCAAACGGTTTGTTCCGCTTGTACGGGCCTGCCTCTTTGCATTGTGCCTGCTGGAGACCGGAGAAGCGATTTCTAACTATCTTGTCGACGGGGCCGTATATTTTCCTCACTCGTGTATGTTGTTGGTGGGGTTCTACCTGATCTTGCTCGCTGTGAGTTTTACCGGCGAAGGCATCAAGATCATCCAGTCCATAGCCGTTATCGGTATCGTTGGCGTCGTTTTTTCCATGGGCACCATGTTTTACGTTACTCCCAATGGAATAGACAAGTATGCTCTTGCGTTTTTCGTCCCTCTCCAGGTAATTCCCCTCATGCCGTCTTTCCATGCGGCGCTCGCCGCGATCATACTCTCGACGGCCGTCATTTTCGATTTTGCCGCGCATACCGGTGTGCCGCCCGAAACGCAATCCTACATCAGGTACGTCTTCACCTATTACGGACTGATATGCTCCGTCATTTCCTATTCTGCCGCACAATACCGCCGTGCCTCCTTCAAACTCGAAAAAAACCTAGAATTGGCCAAAAAGGAAGCAGAGGCAGCCACTGCCGCCAAATCTGTTTTTCTCGCGACGATGAGCCACGAGGTGCGTACCCCTCTGAACGGGATACTCGGGATCATAACCCTGATCAAGGACACGAAACTGGATGCGCTTCAGACCGACTACCTGGATACGATCAAATATTCGGGAGAAACCCTTCTGACGATTCTGAACGACATTCTGGATTTTTCCAAGATGGAAGCGGGAAAGTTCGATCTCGAGGATATTGGGTTCAACCTTGACCGTCTTCTGGCCAGTGTAGTGACCCTGATGAAATCTCGCGGACAGGAAAAAGGGCTGCGTCTGGACTATAAAATCGACGCGGATGTGCCCGCCTATATCACCAGTGATCCGACGCGCATAAGGCAGGTGCTGCTTAATCTCATCGGTAACGCCATCAAATTCACGGACAATGGTTTCGTGCATGTGCAGGTTTCCTGCACAAACAAGGACGAGGCAAATCTCACTGTGCGGTTCGAGGTATCCGATTCAGGAATCGGTATACCCGAAGCTGCCCAGAAAAACCTGTTTCAGGAATTTGCTCAGGCCGATACCTCTACTTCGCGCAAATACGGCGGAACCGGGTTAGGGCTGGCGATATGCATGAAGATCGTCAAATTGATGCGCGGGGATATTGGCGTGCTCAGTCAGGCGGGGAAAGGCAGCACGTTCTGGTTCGAAATAATGGCTAAAACTTCGGATACGGCAGAGGTGGAAGGCTTTGATGCCGGAGACCATGCAACAAGCGACCAAATTCCTGATTTCCGGCCTCTCTCCGTATTGGTCGCCGAAGACAATAAGATCAACCAGAAGGTTATTACCGGTCTTCTTGCGCGTGCCGGCCACACAGTTACGATTGCGGAGAACGGTGAGGAGGCTCTCTCGTCCCTGACGAAATCGGGTGCCAGCTTCGACCTCATACTGATGGACATGCAGATGCCGGTAATGGACGGACTTTCGGCGGCGGCGAAAATCCGCGTCCTGGAGGATAAGGTGCGCGACATCCCGATTATCGCCCTGACGGCCAACAACATCAAAGGCGACGAGCAAAGATGCTTGGCTGCCGGCATGAATGGCTATGTTTCTAAACCGATAGATTCCGCGGCCCTCTACCACGCCATTTCAGAATTAGTGCCCAACGCGATCATAGCCGGCTCCACCAAAAAGCCTATAGTTCCGGCATCTTCGGACAAGAAAGGTTTTGAAAATCTGGAAGAACTGCAGCGGATGATGGGGCCGGAATATATGAAGCAATTCACGCAGGAAGGGCTTACGGAGATTGAAAGCCTCATAGAATTATTGTGCAAAGGCGCCGGGAACGAAGATGTACGGCGCGCGGCGCACGATCTAAAGGGCCTGTGCACCCTGTTCGGCCTTCATGACGTTCAGGCTCTTGCCGAAGGCATCGAAATGAGCTGCGCCGAAAACTCCAATCAGGAGTCCGTTGTACTGATAAAATTGCTGGAAGATCGTTATCAGGAAAATGTCGCCGTACTGCGCAGAAATTACCTGTCGGCCTGACTGCCTGCCAGCATGGTCAGGACGTGGCTTTAAAACGGGGATTGACCTTGGCCATCCACTCAAGCGCGACCTGCACTTTTGGCTGGAACTCCTTGGGTAAAGTCGGCTTGCAGATGTAAGAGGTGGCGCCGGCCTTGAGTGCCTCCGCCATATCGCGCTCGCCCGACTTGGCAGTAACCATGATGAAGGCCACATGATCGAAATCCCGGGTTTCACGGCAGCCCTGCATCAGGGCGAAACCGCTCTTGCCGGGCATAAGCCAGTCGACAAAGATGATATCGTATTTCTTGGCGACCATTTTCACTTCCGCTTCGGCGCTCGAAGCCGCCATGTCAATGAGAGCAAACCCCATACTCAGCAGATTCTGATTAATGAGTTCGCGCGAAATCTTCTGGTCGTCTATGATGAGAACCGAAACATCGGCGCAATTTATTTTGGTCAAATGAAAACACCTTTTAGGCGGATAGCTGTATTGAAAGACTAGTCAAAAAGCCGTTGGCCTGCAAGCCGAAGTAATTCCCTTGACGTGGTCGCTTCATTTCCGTAAGGAGGCTAGGGTTTGGCTGCGTTAGACGACGTAGGGGCCGTCGTCCATTCAGCCACACGCTTGTCTACTGCAGCCTTTTGTTCAGCGGTTATACGGCTTTCAAGCGTGTCGTCTGCCTTAATTCTTGGATCCGACTTTCGTGCAATTGTTCTCCAGAAAAACGCCTCCTGATCGTCCTCCTGTACACCTCTGGATTTCGTATACATGTCTTCCACCCAGAACTGCGCTTGCGCGTTGCCCTGATCCGCTGCCTTGCGAAGCCACTTCATGGCCTCCCCATAATTCTTCCCGACTCCTAGACCAAACATATACATGAAGCCAATCCGATACTGTTCTTCCAACCCGCCTTCATCCGCCGCCTTTAGGAACCAGTCATCCGCCTTGGCGTAACTCCCCCGGCCAATGGAAGCCTCAAGAGTTAAATAGTCCGGGCCGCGCTCGGCGTCGGTTAAAAAACTTTGTTTCTCCATGACTCCTTCTTTTTGTTTAATTTCAGCCAGAAAGTAAGGTGAAGGATTCGGATTCCATTGTTGAATCCGCGTATCCACCTCTTCAAATTGCCTGGACGTAAGATGCTGGCCCGCAACATTGCGGTTAGGGTCGTCAACACCCGTATCAGAGATCATTGTGCCCAAAGAATACCAAAAATACGATTCAACCCAATTTTGTATGATGCCGCCTTGCTTTGGGCCTAGGCCGGGGCCGTAGATACGACCCATCAAGGGATAAACCCTCGCCACGCTGGGGTCACCCTGCTCCGCAGCCTTGCGAAGCCATTTAACGCCTTCGACAGGATCAGGAGGAACGCCGTCTCCATACAGATACAATTGACCAAGTTGAACCTGTGCGCCGACGTATCCCTGGTCGGCGGCCTTGCGATACCACGCGGCGGCTTGCGCATAGTCTTTGCTGCGCAGGTAATAATAGCCGACATTAAACTGGGCTTCCGCATCACCGCTGTCCGCTTTGGGCTGCCATCCTAAAAGAAACGATTTAGGCACCGCGGGATGCGGAGCCGGTTTATCGCCGGAGGGGGAGTCTCCATTGCCGACACCGGAAGACGTGCCCGCGCTTGCGCCGCCGGGCGGAGCACTCTTACTTCCGCTGTCGTCGGGGGGTCGGGCCGCGCTGGCGCTGGCACGGATCTCCTCCGCAAATTTTTCCGGCCTCTGGAAATTTTTGTCGAAAGCATAGTCCCCCGGATCTGGGGGCGCCAGCAAGTTCACCATCAGGAGCGTACTCAGGAGCATCACGACAAGTATGATTGCGATTGATCCAGCAAGGGCTATTGCATGGCCTTTGTACGGCTTGATAAACGCATAGCTAAGCCCCCCTGATATACAAACTCCGGCCATGAGACCTACTGGTGTTACGATCCGAAATGAATAGAACACCAGAATAGCCAGAGGCACACCGACTACGATAGCCGCCAGCTTCGACATAAGTCTCAATTTGGGGGCCTCTGTATCCATCGCTGATCTTCTTGCCTCCGCTTCTCTAGTATTTTGGCATGAGAGTAACTGATGTCAACACGTCACATTGACAAGGTTTCCGTGATTAAACGAACCCGCCGCAACTCCTATATCCTGAGATATGAGACAAAGAGAGCAGTTTTGAACTAATGAAAATACCGAACTCCCGAACCGCGAACAGATCAATCCATATACCTATCTTGTCCTCTTCGGGCCTTACTTCCACAATGCCGCCCTCGTCGGAAGAGCCCTCGATATCGCTCACCGTCAGCACGGGCTTTCTTTTCAATGACGCAAGGATAGATTTGGTATTGGTGCTTTCAGAACCCGCAATGAATAATACGTTGCATGCCAGCAGGTCGCCATCTCTGTGGCGATAAAGCCTGATTGTAATTTGTTTACTGTCCACCGTCCTGCTTTTCAGCGGATTTAAAACCGAACCGAAAGGATCGTGTCCCAGCAAACAGAAATTCTCTAAGAAAGGTCTCTCGCTCACTTCCAGTTGTTGCATTAGGGATACCAATGCCTGCAGCATGCTGTGCCATCAAAGCTTATTGTATTGCGGTCAGCCTCTGAAGTAGATGAGAGTTAGGCGGCATTCGGCTCCATTTCCGCAATCTATTTTATCACCTCGGTATTCCATCGAAAAGTTGAGGAACAATAATCATTCTCTGATCCAAAGGGAAATTTGTCCCATTTGCCCTTTCCACTCGCCGCCCTTCTGCGTGAAGCCCGATTTTGCCAGTGTTTTTTTCAGGCGACTGTTGGTGGTCATCGCGAACAACGGCCCGCCGTTCTTTAAGAGTAGAGCCTCAACAATGAGATTAGAAAGGCCCTTTCCCCGATGATCGGGGGCCACAATAATGTAGCCAAGCTCCTGTGTATCCGGCGCGAAAGCCTCTCCACTCCTAAGAGCCTTGTCGAAAGCATAGCCTGTTCGGGGGCGCTTGATCACCCCTACACCGACAATCTGATCATTAATGCGCGCAATCGCAACCGCATTTGCGAGAGGTAGCTCGACTTCTACTGACTCTGAATCGACCGCTTCACCGCTTTTAATGATTGCTACGCATACAGCCCGATCCTTGTCGTCAAGATCAGTGATTGAGCAGGCCTTCACAACATATTCTTGCATTTTATCCCCGGACACACCGCAGAGACGTGTAGTAGTACTTGCGGCTGGTTATCGTTCGTCGTCGTAATTGGTTTGCTCGCTCAGCTCGCCTTGGGGGCTTGGTGGGTCGATTCCGCGGCTTCGCTTGCCATCGTTTATTTCCTGATCAAAGAGGGGCGCGAGGCGTGGAATGGAGGCGAGTGTTGCGATTGACACGACCGCAATCGACAAGGACGTGTTGAATAGCCATGTCCCGCCGAACGGGGCATCGAAATAGTTCCCCGCAACCATAGCGTGATAATAAACATTCCGCAAAAAGACAACGACGCTTTAGCGTTCTAACTCCATAACTAAAAAGGTGCTGGCCACGCCTGTGGCGATCCGCCCGTGCGAATCCTCGAATATGATGACCCTGGTTTGGGGGTCATCCTGATTGTCGGCGGTCACAATAAATGGATCGTTCACATCGAACCCCCGGTGGCCAATGGTCTTCTCAAAGTATTTTCCGGCGTTAGCCTGATCGGCTTTGATTCTCTTGCCGATCAGTGAGCCTTTGTAGATACCCGCATTCTTGCCAGGGTTCGCTGTCATGTGGTGTCCGCACTATTATGAGGTGACCTGTCAGATTCATATATTGACTGACACTGTTTAACAATCCGGTAAATCCCGCTGATCCTATTTGTGGGGTCTGCGCAGCCAGCCCTTTCCGTCGTCTGGCTATTTCTCCGGTCAGGATACCTTAACCTTCGTGCACTCATCATCCGCTCGCAGGAACAGGCTTTCGACACGACCACACAATGCTTTCCTGGCCCGGTATCCGTTGACCTGCCTCAGCATCCCGAGATAACTGGTCAGGCTTTGGGATACTTTCTCCTCTGAAAGCGCCGCATAGTGGCGGCGCGGTAATATTTTCATGTCGTGGGACAGGCGCAGCATGAGCTGGATCGCCTGAACCCGCTCCACGATTGATTCGATATGCCGCGCCTTGTCGGTGGCGCTGTTGGCCCGGTAGATCATGACGACCAGTTCGATCAGTTCATCTTTTATTTTTTGTCCCAGCGTGTATTTGTATTCGCGCGGGAAATCTTTGGTCGCGGACATCGTCCGCAGCACGATGTCGTAGGTCTGTTTATAAATCGGCAAATGCTGATATTGCGCCATGATTCACAAACCCGCCGTTGAAAAGTTTCCGCGACCGCGCTTCGCGCGGCCACGAAATAATTAAATGACTGAATGATTCATCTCCGGGACCGGCTCACCAGACGAGGCGCACAGGAAGCCGATTGCTCCTGAGGCCGTAGATGCTCTGGTCGCCGTCGTCGAACCACTGGACCCGCGCACTGCTACTGCCGTAGGACGCGGACGAGCGGTAGACACTGCCGGGATTCGAACCGCTTGTGTTGAACGTGCCTTTCAGGTGGCCTGTGTTCCTGTTGTCAAAGAGGTTCTTGTCCAGTTCCTTCGGCGTCGGAACATGGGCCGTCGGGTGCAAGGATTTCAGTTGCTCGGCGGCGGCAAGGGCATCTTCATAGGTCTTGTAGTCAGGCAAGTCCGCAAGCGCCGCATGGAGTGGCTTGCCATTCTCCGCCGACAGGCCGACATAAGTCCCGCCATCGTCCAGATCGCCGATCTGCAACGCGGGCTTGGGCCTGGCATCGTCATTGGCGGGAGCATGTATCGTCACAGGAATATTGGTATAGACATCAGCCGTTCCGCCGGCGTTGAACTCAACCCTCATGCTGAGGCCGCCTCTTTTGACAACCAACGGCCCGGAATCGTCCGCCAGCGAGAGTATTTGTGTATTGCTGCCTTCAGCCATGCCCTTCACTCCGTAATGCTGTTACAACTTCGCGCACTCTGGCAGGGAAGATGACTTATGTCAACACTATTCACTGCTGCATTGCAGCATTTACGATGTGATAACGTTTAGGATTCTATCCGCAGTGCTCCGGGCCGATCAGCCTGATAAGATGCGGAAATCGTCGGGCGGGAGCATTGCGGATAGAATGCGTTGAACTGAGCCGGACCGTAATCTATGGATTTTGAATTGGGCTGTGGTCTCCAAGGGTCCGGCGAAAGTTGCGGACGCGCCGCGAGTTCCTCTGTCGAAGACCTTCCGAAACTTGCCTTTGACACGTTAAGGCGCAGGTGACGGCCCGCTAGGAATGATGGTCTCCATCAGGCGAGCGA
Organism: Acidobacteriaceae bacterium; assembly: GCA_003169715.1. Taxonomy (GTDB): domain Bacteria; phylum Acidobacteriota; class Terriglobia; order Terriglobales; family Acidobacteriaceae; genus PALSA-188. Next base: position 9,244 of record PNAR01000053.1, read on the forward strand.
CGAGTCTCGCTCCCAAATGCCGCCCGGCTGTTATTCCAACAAAAAGGACGCCTTAGTAACAACATGAATCTCGTAATCGGGCTGTCAGATCTGACCCCGATTTATTAACCACTGCTTAATTAATATTATGTTAATGTTGACCTGTCTTTGAATGGGAAATGCATGCAAGAAGAGGGTGCTGGCAAAAAATGACAGACGGGCTTGACCTTACAGATGAATTCAACGGGGTATCCTCATTTTTCAGCTGGTTGTTCCGGCTTTTTACAAGCGGCTTTTCAAGTCCTGAACAGAGCAACCCATCAGCGAATGAAACAGGAGCCGGCGACTCGTTCTTTACGGGCATCGAGAATTTTCTGAAGTTTATTGTTTCGGGATTTACCTCGAAACCCGACAGTGCGTCTTCAACCCCGGAAACTTCAACGGTTCACACCTCCGCAACATCAACAGCTCGCACCTCCGCAACATCAACGGCTAGCACCCCGGCAACATCAGGAAATCCGCCAAAGACTTTCATGGGCAGTGTGAAAGATCACTTTAACGCCGCGACGAACAGCGTAAGCAAGTTTTTCCACGGCGCGGCCTTTAACATTTCGAAGGCGATAGGCACGCTGCAAGACGATTGCCGTCCGAAGGCGACCGGTTCTTGCCTCGCCCATGTCGAGCAAGCGCTGACTGCCGGCGGCCTTCGTTACGGCGGAGGTAAAAATATTGCCCAGGTTATGCCGGTCCGTTATACCGCCGACGGCACACCAACCCACTGGGCAAAAGATCTTCCGCAGGTTCTTAATAAGGACCCGCGTTTCAGCAAGGTTGCCACGGGCTATGGCGCGAAGTTCGACGCCAGCTACACGCCGCAAAAGGGCGACATCGTTGCTTGGACTGGTGGCCGGTTTGGTCACACCCAGATGTGTACGGGCTTTGTGAATGGAAAACCGATCTGGATCAGCGATTTTAAAACCAACCCCAACAACTGGACCGGCCTGGCGAATCCCGACAGTCATGGCGAGTTCAAGATATTCCGGCAAAAACCCGCAGATGACGCTACCCTAGTGGCGAGCAATCAACCCACAACTCCCCAGCCGCCCCGACTGAACACCTGAGGTTGCTCCCGACTGCGCTTCGCGCTGCTGCAAGAGGTCAAATAACTTAATGGTTTATCTCCGGGCGCGCATCAACGGAGGGCCACCCAAGGCGCGTGATAGCCAATGCAGTGACGCACTCACCCCGTCCCTGAAGCGCCAGCACCACATATTCTCGATTCGACCTGCGAAGACGACCGGTACCAACCGCCGGAAAGGGGATCAGTTGCGTAAAATCCGTCGATCCGCCACTTGCTTATTGAATAGCACGTTCAGTCAGCTCTTCGTCGGCAGGCGTCATGTACCGGTCCTCGCCGGAGTCCAAAACATTCCCTCATAGACCATGCGGCCAGGATCTTGTCGTCGACGGCTGCCACCGAAACCACCGGCGGGGCCACAACTGAAACCGCCGGGGCCGCGCTGGGCGGTGATCATCGGATCAATGCCCGAGCCGGTCCGCATCCACCGCGGAACAGCGGAGGAACTGCCGTAGATGGTTTTCTGGTCGTCCAGATCGCCAGATTCAGGACGCCGCGCGGTTCACGTCATTCGCGGGTTCAGTCGGCTCAAGCGCGGTTGGACTTCTCGGGAAATGTTTCGGCGAGGAGCGCGTTTACATTGTTCCTCAAGGCTGTCTGCATGCCGTCCAGCGGCATCCCGCGGTCGATTCGGACCAGAGATCAGATCATAGGATTCGCTATTCACCGGGCCAAGCTGGCCTTCCAATTCCCTGACAAGATTCAAGTGGTTGCGAAGAATGCGCAACCTTTTCGCGTCGAGCTGGCGATCAGGGCAAAGATCGAGATAGCCTTCATGCCAGACGATAAACTCATAGTTCCCCATGTCGACACCAGATCATGAGCGCCGTCGTAGGAAGGATCTATGTCATGAATAAAGTTCTTCTGAAGCTCCCCTGTGATAGCGGAGAAAGCAGCCGCGGGCGTACACATATTGAGCAGCAACCACGTGCTGAAGACGAAACGGTCCTTCGCTTTCACATCCGAGGGACGTTAGGACTATTTTTGATTCCCTCCATAGTCGCTGCCACTGTTGGTGTTGCCCGCGCCGGTGCCGAGGACAGTGAGCGTGCCTGAACCCAGGGTGCTGATGGCAGCACCTGCGCCGGTGGTATAGACGCCGATATTGCTGCTGCCGCTGCCGCCGGCGTTGCCGCCTGGCATTACCTCCCCGGTCGTTGGTCCGGGTTTTTCCTCTTCGCCGTTCTGTTCAGCCATAATCTTCTCTTTCGAGTGCCGTTTATTTATGGTCCGTGCTGAGGCAGAGGAATCAGGTTATGGTATTAGACTTCTCATCTCCCGATCCGCCTGAATATCAGCTCCGGCTTATATAACTGGAGCGCCTTCGCGCTGGCCGTCGAAGACGGCGGGAAAGAAGCGACTGTCAGCGCCTGAAAGAAATCAGCACGACATTGTTTTCTAGGTACAAATGGAGCATGACTTCCAAAAAGACCGCCTCGCAGGCCGGCAAAGACCTGCGCGACCCCAAGACCCCGAAGAAAGACCGGCCACCCATCGCGTCCGATCTCTCGCAGGCCAAAAAGAAGAAATAAGGCTTCGCGCCCGGTGATTCCTCCCCCCAACCGTTGCGCCGCAGGTCGTGATTGGCGAGGGGTATTTTGGCAGGCTGCTGCTACAGTCTGAAGAATCCGTTAACGCCACCGGCGCGCCACACCACCTGAACTCACCCCGGCCCGCCGGGTTGAGGTTCTTTTCTGACAATCTTCACCGGGATAGCGAATTCTTGTGAGGGTAGTTTTGGACTAAGGCTTGTTAAAGCGGAAGTGGCCGCATTCAGAGCCCGGTCCATATCGGCTACTGATTTTTTGCCGGACGGATCAAGGGATGCAGAGTCCGCCCCTGCTTCTTTCAGAGTTTCCCGTATGTCCTTCGCCATCGTTTCTGCGAGGCCATAGCCATCCGTGTCGCCAGCCGACAGGCGAGTATATAGTTCTCGGGCGTGCTTCACTTGTGAAGCGGAAGTGGCCGCATTCAGAGCCTGGTCCATATCGGCTACTGATTTTTTGCCGGACGGATCAAGGGATGCAGAGTCCGCCCATGCTTTTTTCAGGGTTTCCCGTATGTCCTTCGCCATCGTTTCTGCGAGGCCATAGCCAGCCGTGTAGCCAGTCGACAGGCGAGTATATAGTTCTCGGGCGTGCTTCACTTGTGAAGCGGAAGTGGCCGCATTCAGAGCCCGGTCCATATCGGCTACTGATTTTTTGCCGGACGGATCAAGGGATGCAGAGTCCGCCCCTGCTTTTTTCAGGGTTTCCCGTATGTCCTTCGCCATCGTTTCTGCGAGGCCATAGCCAACCGTGTCGCCAGCCGACAGGCGAGTATATAGTTCTCGGGCGTATTCTACTTCATCAGTCATAACGTCCTCCTCTTGCCGCAGTCCCCTATGAAACACCACTCCACTCTAGCCAGAAATGTTTAAGAAACCTTTAACTCTGGCGTCGTCGGGCAACACCGGCCGGGCTTTAGTTAGGCGCTCTGCGCCCCGAGCCAGTCGTCTCAGCCAGCCTTCCGGGCCGGGGTGCCCGGCTTGCGTATCGGCGACGATCCGGGAGTTGGCCGACCTTCGATCTTCACGACGGCGTTTTCGGCGGTTGATCTTTGCGGACACACGGTTCTGCGCCGAACAGAATCCCCACTCGACGAGTTCCAGGCGTTAGAATCAAGAATATCCGGGACGCGAGACAATTTAATAAGGTTATGTTTTAAGAGAGCGTTCGGATAAAGTGGCCGGAACTTTCTCCGGTTGCCGAAAGTCGCCGGGGAAGCTTGTGCCAATTACTCAGGCCGATCAACGCAAGCTTTTTCAGCTCTCAGGAAACCGCTGCGCTTTTCCGGGTTGCCCTCGATCGCTCGTCCACCCGCAGACTGTGCTGGACGACTCTGTTGTGCTCTCTGAAGTCGCCCACATCGTCGCCCGGAGCCTTGGCGGACCGCGGGGGCACGATCCGCTTCCGTTGAACGAGCGGGATAGTTTCGCCAACCTGATCCTGCTATGCGAAGAGCACCATCACATTGTTGATGCTCAACCGCACTTCTATACGGTCGCACGGCTGGTGCAGTTCAAGCGCGACCATGAAGACCGGATCGGAGCGGCCCTGGAACGCTCAATGGCGCAGCAGGTCACGCCGGTCGCTCAGGTTCGCGAGACTCTCCACAGCACCCTGCTGCCGGTCGAACGCATGCCGCCTTACGTGTACGACATTCCGGTTACGTATCGCGAGGGTGACGAAAAGCAGGTCGCCGCGTTGATTGGCGGGGTGCCGGGTCCCCGCCTGATGACGCCCTTTCTTCTTCGCGAGGGACGGCTTTACTGCTTTAATAATCTGCGAAACAGTGACGGCCCTTTTCGCGCGCTCGTGCCCGATCCCGCCAAGGCCCACCGCGCCGAATCGGCGACATGGTGGAGCGATGAAAAACTCACGCCCTGGTTTACCTCCCTGCTGAACCGGTCTTTGAACAAGCTGACCGGATGGCGGGGATTGAATCTGGACAAGGATCATAACCGTTATTACTTTCAGCCGCCGGAGCCGGGAAAGCCGCTGAGCGTCGACTATACGCCCCTAAACCAGGCCAAATCGACCCGCCAAGCCGTCTGGCAGCCGGTGAGCAAACGCACGAACACCCCCCGCCCCTACTGGAATCATCTCGCCGTCGGCCTGAATTTCCAGCGTGTAGGCCGGGACAATTGGTGCCTCGTCATCCGCCCGGAGATGAGGATCACCAGGGACGGCGTCACCCCGATCGAGTCCGCCAAGATCGGCGGGAAGGTCACGCGCCGCAAGTCGCGCATGTTCAATTACGATCTGCTGGAGGAGTTGCAGTTCTGGCGCGACTACTTGAGCGACAGCAGTCCCCGGATCGTCTTTCCGTTCGAGCCGGGCCAGCACATCGTCGTCTCGAACCGCCTCATGGAATCGGAGATCGAATGGCCGGGCATCCCGGAAGAATACGCCAAGCCTTTTCGCAACATCGAGCCTGAAGAGGACCTCTTCACGGCAGCCGACCGCGAACAGCTGGAAGAAGAGTACCTGGACAATGAAGACGAGTGGGATGATGCGGAAACCGAGGAATAATCGGCCCGTCAATGCGGGCCCCTGCATTCGCAGCCGTTACCTCGGCGAACCGCGCCTGGTGTTTGCTGACGGCCGCGAGGACGTCGATCCGAAGCTGGGGATCTCCCGCTTCGGCCCGAAATCGTGGCGTCCCGAGCGCCGCCATCCTTCGAGCCTGCGCGTCGGCTTTATCGGGCCTCCCGACGCCATCGAGGTGGCGCAACGCTGGCTGGAGAAATCCGCTGCCGGCATCCACGGCGACGAAGACCATCCCGAATTTCCCGGCTGCATGGCGGATCGAGGCTTCATGACTAGGTTGACTTTCGATCCGGCATGGACCGCACCGCTTTACCGGGGCGAACTGGACGAACTGGCCCTCGTCCGCAGCCTGCGCGACCGCTTCCATGGATTTGTATCGCTGCTGGAAGCAAAGCTGCGGCTGTTGTCCGAGCGGGATCAGGCGCCGGAATACATCGTCGCCGCCATTCCCGACGATCTCTATCGCAAATACCGCGTCGTGAACTTTAAAGATCCGGTCGCGGGAGTGGTCCACCGCGATCTGCGCCGCGCTTTCAAGGCCATGGCGATGAAGTACCGGATACCGACACAAATCCTGCGCGATGCCACGGCCACCGAATCCACAGGAGACAATCTGTCCAAGGTTGCGTGGAACTTTTTCACCGGCCTCTATTTCAAGGCGGGCGGCACGCCGTGGGGACCGGTCGGCTTGCAGCCCGGCAGTTGCCACGTCGGCATCAGTTTTTACCGCCATCTGGGTTCGGCATCCTCCAGGGTTCAGACGAGCCTTGTTCAGGCATTCGATGAGCATGGCGACGGGCTGGTCCTGCGCGGGCACGAGTTCGAATGGGATGCCGACAAAGAAGGAACGAACGCGCCGCATCTCAGTGAGGCCCACGCCCAGCAACTTGTGGATCTCGTTCTCACCCGTTATCAGGGCGAAATGGGGCAATTGCCGCAGCGCGTGGTCGTCCACAAAAGCTCCCGCTATTGGCCCGCCGAGAAATTCGGCTTTGAGCAGGCACTAAGGAAGCGGGTTCAGCAATACGACCTGATGGCTTTGTCGCCCCAGAGTTCCGTAAGGCTTGTGACGAAGAGTCAATACCCGCCGCTCCGNNAGCGAGCTCAATCAATTTCACAGCACCCACGTGCCGGCGCCCATCCGCCTCGCGGACCATATCGGCAACGACACGCCCCGCGAAACGCTTCTTCGCGAAATTCTCATCCTCACGAAGATGAATTGGAACTCCGCGCGACTCGGCGGTTTAATGCCTATAACGCTTCGATTCTCTCGATTGGTGGGCGACATCATGCGCGAGATTGGGGATTGGGAACCGCTGACGAATTTTAAATACTACACGTAGGCTAAACTCGAAGCCGCCACTCCGCACCCTCCGGCGGCCTCGGTGCGAAGGAGCAGCATCGGCGCAAATGAATCCGGCTTTGGTCGTATTACGTGCCACACCGTCCTACAGCATACATACGCAGGAATTGCAGCCTTGCGCTGCAGATCGGGCCCGTGCGCACCTGATTGTCAGGTTCCACACCTGATACTCCCGCCGTCCCTCATCGCCCCTTTATCCGGTTGCCTTCAACAAGCATGGGAATCTGACCGGGCGCGCCGGGTAGTCAACGGCCGGCCCGCTCCAAAACTCCGTGTAAGGCCGTATGACTTCCCGTCTTCTCCGCCCGGTCCCGCCGTTCCCATGTTGAGCGCAACCAGACCGAAAAGGAGCACTATGATGTTACGGACGATCCATCTTCCGGCAATCGACAGAACCGTCTCTCTGGCCGCCTATAACCAGGCCGTCAG
>PNAR01000125.1 GCA_003169715.1 Acidobacteriaceae bacterium
GAGTGCCGCCAATGCGAGGAATTGTCGGCCATTAAGCGGGAGGTGTGCGATGTCTTGACTGGTGACGACATCGCCGCGTTCGGCGGTTTCCGTATTAATCTGGGCCGAGGTGGAGGAAACGGTTACCACTTCGTTTGCTGAACCGATTTTCAGGTGGAGATCGGTGCGATGCACATCTCCAACGTTCAAGACAATGTCTTGTATTTGGCTGCGCTCGAACCCATGGGCATCTACGTCAAGCTTGTACGTCCCGGGGTTCAACAGGGAGAAGCGATAGTCCCCTTTCTCGTCCGTCGTAGCTGTGGCTGCGAATCCAGTCGAGGTGTTAGTGGCTGTAACGTTAGCTCCCGGAACCATTGCACCGCTCGGATCGGTCGCTGTTCCTACGATGGCAGCCTGGGTGTCGCTTTGCGCCCAACTCCAACCGGCTAATAGCAGAACCATCAGAATTATGTACACGGATTTCATCGGACTCCCCTTTATCGAGATCCGTCTCATTGAGGTTATTTGCAGCTCTCGATAATTTTCGACTTCTGTCGACAGACGGCAGTTTCAATTCTTTGATGGCGATTTGTCAAGTTTTATTTTTAGTAGCGAACACTAGCTTTTTCCGCTTGCACGCGATCATAATCCATGTCAGACTCTGCCGACAGTCGACAACAATGTCAACCCTATTTAACCGCACTGACTGGCTTATCCTGTCCGGGTACATTGTCGGCATCAGCGTCTTGGGAAGTCTGTTTTATCGCAGACGCGCCACCGCCAAAGACTTCTTTCTGGGTGGCCGCCATATGAGCGCGATCCCGGTGGCCATTTCGTTGGTCGCCGCCGATATGAGCGCCATCAGCTACATGGGCGCGCCAGCTTGGACCTATCAACACAATCTGGAATTGGTGTGGGCAAGCTGGTCATACTTGTTCATCGCCCCTGTGGTGATGTTCCTCTTCATGCCATTCTATTCGCGCTTTAAGTTTTACACCGCCTACGAGTATTTGGAGCGCCGTTTCGACCTGAAGACCCGGCTGCTGGGCAGTGCGATCTTCATGCTCATGCGGGCTTCGCACGTGGCCATCGTCATCTATGCGCCATCGCTTATTTTGTCTCTCATCACAGGGCTGCCTTTGATCGGGTCCGTACTCATCATCGGGCTGTGTACGACCCTGTACACCACCCTCGGAGGCATGAAGGCGGTGATCTGGACGGACGTTATGCAATTTTCGATTCTCATGATCGGCTTATTCACGGTCGTCCGACTATCTATCTCCCATGTGCCGGGGGGCGTTCCCACGGTTTGGCGGGTGGCTTATGGAGCGGGGCGCTTTCACCTCTTCAATTTTTCGACCGATCTCACGCAGGTGACTACGTTCTGGGCCTGCGGAATCGGCGGGGCATTCATGGCCCTCTCTACGTTGGGGACTGATCAAGCCTACCTACAGAGGTATTTCACCACGCGTTCCCTGAAGGAAGGCCAACGTTCGATCCTGTTGGATGGAATCATTGTCGTCCCGGTTTCGTTACTGCTGTATTCGGTGGGACCGATCTTGTACACGTTTTATTGTTTTCATCCGGATAACCTGAAGGGGCTGCCGACGATGGACGCCATCTTGCCATTTTTTGTAATGACTCAGCTTGGCGGATGGCTCTCCGGACTGGTCATCGCCTCCATCTTCGCTGCCTCCATGGCAGTCATGGGTGCGGGCATCAATGCCCTCACGACTGCTACCACGGTAGATTTCTACAAACGCTTGTTGCGGCCTCACAGTTCTGATGCCGATACGGTCCTCGCGGGGCGGGTTGGCACAGTAGCATGGGGAGCTTTGGCGACCATCGGTGCGATGTTCGTGGGCCATCTAGGACCGATAATCAACGCCTTCAATCTGATCAATAGCTTCCTGGGTGGACCGATTCTTGGAGTTTTTCTACTCGGCATGTTGACCAGGCGTGCCACTGGGAACTCGGCAATCGCCGGCGCGGCGGCAGGCCTAGCTTCGGTTTCGCTGCTGGTCTGGAAAACAGACATTTCATTCTTTTATTACGCAATCGTGGGCACGGTGGTTACCCTAGGCGCCGGGTGGTTGATCGCTCTTCTGCAGCCACCTCGCGATGCGTCAGAACTTGGCGGACTGGTCCGAGGCTTAGGCGTGCAGCCGCAACACCCACCCACACTCTCAACAACGACAAAATAATGACCACAAAGGGGACCATTTCAGCTCTCACCGATCGATTGACGCGATTGCTGACCCATGCCGATAGACCTTCCATCATTAGACTGGTCCGGCGTCCGGAGAAAACCACCCAACGTTCTAGCTGTGTTCTCACCGTATCTCGGGACAGCCGTCCTACTTGGGCGGAAATATCGCTCCAAAACCTGAAAGCAAACTTCCGAACTCTTCGGGGATACGTCGGCCCCCACGTTCAGGTTTGCGCTGTAGTCAAAGCCGATGCCTATCGACACGGGTTGATTGAGTGTGCAACGGCGCTCCAGGAAGAGGGAGCGGAATGGTTTGGCGTCACCTCTACGCAGGAGGGCACAATGCTGCGCCGAGCCGGCATTCGTGGCCGCATTCTCTTGTTCACCGGATTTTGGCGTGGCGATGAAGACGAGATCATTGCGCAACGCTTAACGCCTTCGGTGTGGGAGTCCTGGCATTTGGAAAGCCTGCAACGGGCGACACGAGGGAGGCGCAATTCCTCCCTCGCGGTTCATCTGAAGATAGACACTGGAATGGCGCGGCTGGGTGTGCAGCTCTCCGACCTCCCAGCCACAGCCTCCTACCTACGAACGCACTCCGAGATCCTTTTGGAAGGAATATTCACCCATCTGGCCTCGGCAGAAAACGTGGGTGCGCCGGAGGTTGATGCTCAGCTAGCTCGCTTCCAGGAAGCGGTGAATATTGTCCGGCGAAGCGGCCTCGCCCCGCAATACTTGCATGCAGCGAACAGCGCCGCCATCGTCACCCGGAGCGATTCCTGGCACAACATGGTCCGTCCCGGCATTTCGCTCTATGGCTACTATCTGCCATTCGCGGGTTCGCACGAATGCAGACCTCCAACGGTAACTCCGGTTCTTTCATGGAAGACGCGAGTAATTTCGCTGCGACGCCTGACTAGCGGGCAGCCGATTGGGTACAACGGCACATACACGACAAAACGTGAGTCACGAATTGCAGTCTTGCCGGTGGGCTATGCGGATGGGCTAAATCGGCATCTCTCATCGGGGGGTAGGGTTCTCATCCACGGTGGATATGTGCCCATCGTAGGCAGAATCTCGATGGATCTTACCATGATCGACGTGAGCGACGTCCCCGGAGTAGCGATTGGGGACGAAGTGATACTGCTGGGATCCAGCGGCCCACACTCAATTACAGCTTCGGACCACGCCGACGTGGCGTCTACGATTCCGTATGAAATCCTCTGTAATATTTCAAAACGTGTCCCTCGGCACTTCACGAATGATTCGACGCAATGACTTCCGGCGGCCAACAACTCAAATCCTAGGTTAATGCGTTGGACCGCGGGTCTCTATGTTTAACTGCTTAGCCGGCGCGTAGCCGTGCTCCAAGAATGAGCGCTCAAACCAGCACAGATACCCATAAGAGGTGAGTGCCATGAGATCGCTATCGCCGTCTTCATTCCAGTCGACCGCACTGACCACCGATTCGTACGGAAGAAAGTCACCTTGTCCTTGACCTTCGCGCCACTCAGGGCTGCCTGGAATCGGCACGAGGGCAGGACCAGCCGCCAAGTTGGGCGGCCCAAGGTTGAGAATTTTCGCAGGCTCGAATCGCAGACCGGCGCTCTTCCCCGTGTTCAAAACCACGTAAGCGCGATTACTGCCCACGATCACGTCGGGCCATCCATCGCGGTTCCAATCAGCAATAGTCGGCACGAGACGGGAACCGACGTCTGCAATCAATACTGGCTTGGCGAAGATGGGATGGGAACCACCGGTGAGATTGCGGTAGTAACGAACTTTCCCGTAGGTGTCACCGACGATGAGGTCGACTTTGCCGTCCCGATCAAAGTCCGCAGCAGCAATGGTGGTACGTGCTCCCTGGAGAACGTCGAAGTCCCAGGCGTGCCCTGCCTCGGGTCCCACTTTGATGGGTTGGCCGTCCTCCATCATGAGCTTGACTCCTTGATTGTCGAACTTCGTTTTGTTGCCCTCGCTCAAGTTCCGGTGAAAGTATACCCACCCTTCGTGCACGCCGTAGAGAATGTCAGGTTTGCCGTCGCCGTCGAGATCTACTACATAAGTAAAGGTCCACTGATCTCCAGTAGGCGACTTGTGAAAGATTTTATCGCTGGGACCAAGAATGCTTTGAGCGGGACCGAAAAACTGCGGGTTCCCTTTGTTCAGGTTGAGCCGCACGGAAAAGTCCTGGACTAGATCGAAGTGTCCGTCGCCATTCCAGTCGAACATTTGTGTCCCCCACCCGTAGAGCGGAGAGGTTTGCCATTTTCCGGGCATTTTTGGAGCGTACTCCCACAGGGGAGAACTCTTCGTGCCCACATTGTAATAAATTGAAAGATCTCTACCTTGCGCGACTACGAGATCGAGCAGACCGTCTCCGTTGAGGTCAACCAGGCGAGGGGCTGCAATCGAGCCGGCAGGAAATGTTCCTTTAAGGGGGAACCTCTGCTTGGCGAATTTTGGTTTGGTTTTGGTACCGACGTTCTTGAAGTAGTAGAGGAAGTTTTCGCTGGATGAAGAATCACCTCCAGCCCTAGTCATTGGCATATCGCCGGTAATGATGTCCAATAATCCATCGCCGTCGACGTCAGCAACTGTGGGAGCCGCTGCCCAACCCACATCAAGAGGCTTTCCATCCGCCTCAAGCGGACCGTCAAAGTGAAGGATTGGAGTGTGATCCTTGTTCCATCCCCTATTCTCAAAGAGATAGATGCGCCCCGTGACGTACCCTCCAGCCACAATGTCGACTCTGCCGTCGCCGTTCAGGTCCGCAGCGGCAAGCACCGGGTGATAGTCGGTCTTGTAAACGCCTTTGATTTCCGGGACGGGCTCATGGGGTAGCTGGAATGGCTTGCCGTCATCTGTGTAAATGAGACCCTTGTAGACCAGCTTGGGTTCGGCATTCGTGCCAATGTTTTTGTACCAAACGGCGCGATTCCACTCCGCGCCACACACTAGGTCTTGTACTCCATCGCCGTCCCAGTCGATCACAAGGGGTGTGGCACTAAAACCTACATCCAGCGGCTTGCCATCCGCGGTAAACATCAGCTTGGCATAAGGAAAGCTGGGATGCTCCTTTGTTCCGCGGTTTGGGAACCAAATGATACCGCCGCGCTCACCCCCCACCAGGATGTCGAGGAGGCCGTCTCCATTCCAGTCCACGACATCAATCCGGCTTAGTTGCTGAGGATATGTGTCGGGACTTACTTCCTCAACACGCTCCGTGCCGTCGCCAATGAAGCCGGTGCGGGGAAGTGCGTCGGGTTCTTTGCCGGGTTCCAGTAAATCGAAATAGATCGCGTAGTAGGAGGTGTTGTTTCCAATTTGGGTATGTGTCCAAGCCAAATTCCCGGCCTCCCACTCTCCCAAGGTTTCGTACAAGTATCCCCAGTTTCGCTCGGGAGTGTATTTCAGTTCGCCGGTGTCAGGATTGATATCTCCCACGACTTCTGGAAACTGTTCGGGAATGGAGTCATCATACCAACGGTACGGCAACTCCCAGGAAGCGTGAGCGTATGCCCACTTACCATACGGAATTGGTTCTCCAGTAGAAGCATTGTACTGTTCGACTTGGATAGAGCCGACGTCAATCCTGCGCAGAGCACCGGAATCACCCTTCACATCGGCAGCGCTGATGTGAATTCGTGTAGGCATCTCGTCGGAATTGCGTCCATTGAGACTCAACGGATCCACGCTAATGAGGATTCGGTGCTTTCCTTTGCCCACCCACTGCGGGACTTTGGTGGCAGCACAGCTCCACAAGCACGCAGTGGTGGCTAGCAGAAAGAAGATGGCGATTTTCCACGCGACAGCAGAGCGAGGTATATCCGGAACCTTTTCGGAAGTCATCTCTTTCCCTCCCACAAATCTGGCAGCCTGTCGACGGTATATATTTCGGGCACCTACCAATTAATTGTCAATAGACCTTCTCAATGATTTCCAGCGGTTCTACGTCTTTCTCGTTATGCGCTTGCCGCTGGTTTCATTCCCAGAAACCTGCGCCCTAATATCCACGCCAACTTCGTCGCTCCACGCCTGCAGTAACCGGTTATAAATCGGCCCGCCGATTGCGCCATCTCCTACTGTCACTCCATTGAAACGCGTGACCGGGGCCATGCAGTATGGAGTGGTGGTCACAAAAGCCTCGTCAGCAGTGATCGCGTCGTGCACTTGTAGATCGCGCTCGAAAAATGGAATTCCGAGCTTGCTGCAAAGTTCAATCACAACCTTGCGGCTGATTCCCATTAGGATATTCCGAGAAGTGGGCGAGTACACCGCTCCGTCTCTTACCAGCAACAGGTTCGAGCCACTGGTTTCCGTGAGATTGCCTTGGAGGTCGAGAAGCAATGGCATGGCTCCTTCGTCGACGAGGTGCGCTTCCTGCTCCGCCAGCCACCAGTGCAACCGGCTTCGGTTCTTTATCTTCGGGTCGATGCATTCCGGCGGAATATGGCGGGTGGATGGTGTCACGAGGTGCAGGCCGGTTTCGAAGAACCTCCGAAAGAGATGAAACGGCATAGGAAAAGTGTGAATGCAAAACGTTGGCGTCAGCTTTGTTCCACTGGCTGCGGCCGAACCCGCATAGACAAAATTTTCGCCCGGCGTGATGAAGTAGACGACCGCCAGTTCAGCATTGTGCCCCGCGGCTTCAGCATTGTGACGCACGATCTCTCGGGTAATCTCGGCCGTTTCCTTCGCGGAAATAGGCGGCGTAATCCGAGCATATTTACAGGAGTCGTAAAAACGCCGCACATGATCGTCGAGCCGGAAAGCATGCTGATTAAATGTCCTCAAGAGGTCGGTGACCGTCGCACCGAGAACAATCCCGAAATCGTAAATGGAAATGTTGGCCTGCGAGGCTGGCATAAGCCCGCCGCGGAGGTAAACCAGGGGTTCCGTTACAATGTTCATAACTTCCTCATCTCATGAGAGCGCCCGCCCGACTGCCGCGAGCGTGGCGCCAATCACTTCGTGGGTGTGGGCCGTGGAGACATACCACCTCCCATCCGGCAATGCGAGTACCTCTTCGTCGAGCAGGGCCAGCACAAAATCGCTATAGAGTTGCGTGTCTGCGGCCAAGAGGTCACGATAGCAACGGGCGGGCTGCTTCATGAAAGCAATATGAAACACGCTCGCTTCGCCGTGGCTTACAACGTTGTATCCCTTACTCTCCAAGAGCGACACGATGCCGTTGCGCAGACGGCCTCCCCGCTGGGACAGATCTGAATACACGTTGTCTTGCGACAGTGCCTCGAGGGTTGCCTTCGCCGCCGCTAGCACTACCGGGTTTCCATTAAGCGTCCCAGCGTGCACCACTTTTCCGGCCGCAATCAGATCCATGATCTGCCCCTTGCCGGCCAGTACGCTAAAGGGCAATCCTCCGCCGATCGCTTTGGCATACGTCGCCAGATCGGGCACCACGCCGTACCAGCCCTGTGCTCCCGCCAAAGCCAGCCTGAATCCAGTAATTACTTCGTCGAAGATCAGCAAGGCGCCCTTAACCACTGTTATTTCGCGGAGGAACTCAAGAAAGCCTTCTTCGGGAGGGATACACCCGCTATTGCATAACATAGGCTCGCAGATCACCGCGGAGATTTCGTTGTCATGCTCCGCAAAGATTCTTTCTACTGCCTCTCGATCGTTCCATTCCGCGATCAGTACGTCACCATGCGGATGCTGACCCGCGCCCGCGCCAATCGGCGCCCCCGCCGAAGCCGTAATTTCCACGGAGGTCGGGTGGTAACTTACCAACACGCTGTCATCCCAACCGTGGTAATGCCCTTCGAATTTTAAGAATTTCTGGCGTCCTGTGTAGGCACGCGCGAGCCTCAGCGCCACCTGCACAATCTCTGTACCGCTATTCGCAAAACAAACCAAGTCGGCGCAAGGGATGATTTCGGTGAGCCGCTCGGCAACCTCGAATTCCAGGTCATGTTGCGCACCAAAAGTGAGCCCCCGACGGAGTTGCGCCGCAACTTTATCCGCAATCTGCGGCGACGCATGGCCCAGAATGAGGGGCCCCCATGCGAGTCCGTAATCGAAGTAAACATTTCCATCGACATCCGTCATCCGTGCGCCCTGGCCGCTTGCGAAGTAGAGAGGATATGGGCGGGCCGAGCGACGCAATCCACTGGACACGCCCCCTGCCAGCGACTTCTGTGCTCGACCGAAGCGCTCCTGGGATCCCACCGTTTTTCGCTGCACGCTGCGGAGGCGCTGCGCGATGTCTAACTGCCCATTAGCTGGCATGATTTGGCAATTATAGCAAGGCATTCTGTCGACTGTCGACATCAAAATCTATTTAGCAAGCCAAGCTTTCGGGATGTTGGCCTGCAGAGTCCATTTGCCACGGATACCGGGTCCGGCTTCTCCCCCGGCCCCTACCACGAGATCTCCAATTCGGAAGAATTTTATGTCCGCAAGAGGGTAAGGTAATGAGTTTTCAGGCTGGAGATTGCCACCGGTGCGATAAATGTACACCTCGCGTGCGAAATCGCTGGTGTAGCCGCCAAGGATTAGTGCGCAGTGCCCCAACCCTAGTGACCACCACGCACGGTTGGCAACCGTGAGGTCTGGCAGTTGCGTCCATTTCCCACTGGCCGGATCATACTTGTAAGCATCCTTGAGATTCTGGACACCTGTTGGGCCCGTAGTAGCGCCGCCGAATACGTAAATGCTGCCGTCGATCTCCGCCATGGCGTGGCTGATGCGACCCGGCCCCGGAAGAGGGGGCAGTGTCTCCCATCCCTTTCCCTTTGGCCGCCAGCGCCAAAAGGTGTTGGCTACGGTGGTGTAGTCTCTTGTGCCGGGCACGCCACCAAGCAGATAAATATATCCGTCTGAAGCGATGGCCGTGGCGAACAGCCGCGGCTCTGGCAGGTCCCCGTTAGGTAAGCGACTCCATTTACCGTGATGAAATACCAGCCCCTCCTTAAGCACATCATTGCCCGAGCCGCCGCCGAAGATGTAGACATCGCCGTGCAGGACGGCCGAAGCAGCGTCACTGCGCGGCGCGGGTAAAGACGCTTGTTTTGTCCAAGTGTTCGTCGCGGGATCGAATGCCTGTACCAAATCACTCCAATGTTTTTCCTTACTTTCCCAGTAAGTGCCACCAATAATTAGCAGCTTCCCGTGGCTTACGCCTGACATATAGCCGGCGACGGCGCGTGGCAAGTCGGCTTTGACCTTCCAGCGGAGATCCTGACTAGCGGCTGCGCCGCCGAGTATGGCAACTACAACCAAGAGGAGACCAAGTCTTAGCATCGTACTGCCTTTCTTCACGCGGAGTTCTTACGCGGGAACACACCAAGTTTGTCGTAGAACTGTTTGACTTGCACCATCTCGGCGTCGTTATAGTTTTGTTGCGGCGGCCGGAGATATCGCTTCGCGACTCCAAAATACTCCAGTGTGGCGTGCCAAAAGGGCGCGGAGAAGTTTTGAATGAAAGGGTGATCGAATTTTTCGATGATTTCAGTCTCAGCAGCGTAATCGCCTCGCTTTACTGCTTGCCAGAAACGCACGGCGACCTCCGGGAAAAACGTTGCGTAGGAATCGAAATACGCAGTAGCTCCGTAAGGCTGCGCCACCATGAACCAATCCAGGCCGCCGCCGGAAAAGCAATTCATGCGCTTGCCGAATCTAATCATGCCGTCGACGTAGTTGCCGAGACTGACATCTTCCTTCAACGCGACAATAGATTCGATTTGCGATAACTTCTCCAAGAGCGGCAGCGGAAAATCTCCATGCAGCACAATCGGTAGACGCGTGGCTAGGGCGATCTGGCGGTAGTGCTCAAATACACGATCGTCGTTCGCACCTGTGGGTTTTAGGACTTGCAGGGCCGTGCCTCCAACCAATTCAACGTGGTTTGCGAAGTCAATGGCGCGTTCCGTCCACCACGGACCCGTGCCGATAATTGACATGCCCTGGTCCCCCACGGCTTCACCGACCATGCGGGCCAACTGCTTAATCTCGTCATAAGCAAGAAACGAATATTGGCTGTCACCTGCGGTCAACTCGAAAATCGTGATCTGGTGTTGCAGGTTCATCTCGATCATGCGCCTCAACCCTGACCCATCAAGTCGGAAATCCTTGGTAAACGGCGTCGGGATGGAAACAATGGGACCTCGCAGACGTTGCTTGAACCCCTCCGGCGTTATGCGTCCAGCCGCCGCTTGTATCGTACTCGGCAACGCAGTCGCCGCCCCTAGCAACGCCCCCGCGCATAGAAACTCCCGTCGATTCCAATCCATTGTCATGCGAACTCCTTCGTCGGATCACTTCACCAAACCGGTCACCAGGAACAAGGAATCTCCCGCGTCCACAACTGGAAACACATGAATCATGCCAACCACACCCTCACGCGGCGATATAAAGACCTCGGCTGTTTGTCCGCTAGCGTCCAGCGTACGGCCCAGTTCCTGCCTAGGCTTCACGCTTTCGAGCAATTGCACTGCGGGCACCAAGAAGCCACGCCGTGTCGCCGTGATGCTCGCATCCAAGTCGCCATCACCGTAGAGATCTTGCAATGGTTTCCTTAGTTGCACCGAACCCGGCAAGATATCGAGATGGCACAATAAATTGATCACACCGCGCTTGAACATGGCCAGGTCTTCGGCATCGATCCGTCCCCCTCCCTGGGCTTCGGTGTAAAGCCAGGGAATTCCACGCGATGCGGCAAACGAAATGGTGCGGGCCGCCGAAACGTTTGAGTGTCCCCATATCACCGGCGCGCCAAACGCAAGTGCGGCCTCACGCGAGGAAGGATCGTTCGCGTCATAACCGGCCATACTCGGCATCAAGAGCTTCACGCCCGCACTGTGAAGATCGAGATAAAAGTCGGCGTGCGCGATGATCGACTGCCCGAGATGAAATGCAATGACTTGAGTAGGACGTCCATGCTCGAGCCCCGGGAATGCGCGAGCCAGATTACCTTCGTCGAGGGGACTGGTGCGAGAGCCCTTCCAAAACGCCGGAGGATTTGCCACCGGGACCGCGAGCAACGTTCCTTTCATCTTCCCGGGATCAAGATCTGCACAAACTTCGAGAATGGCCCGCACGCCTTCGAATTCATCGCCATGCACACCGGCGGTAACGACTAAGGTCTTCCCCTCCGTCGCCCCTCGTATCAGCAACACCGCCAACTCGACTCCAGGAGCGTACGGACTTAGATCCAGGAGCAGCGAGTGTTTCTGTCCATGGGCATACCGTGACGGCTCGAACTCTCCCGTCCGAACTCGCGTCTCAATGAAAGTCGATATTGCGTTCATTCCAGTTTTCAATAGGCCAGAAATCCGCCGTCTACGAGCAAGGTTGTGCCGGTAATAAAACTGGCATCGTCGGAGGCGAGAAATGCAACGGCGCATCCTACTTCTTCCGGAACGCCTCGCCTGCCGATGGGGGCGAATCGTATGAATCGTCCGCTTGCGCCGGATTGCTTGATCTCGGTCACAACATCCGCGCTCGTCTCAGTCTCAATGTCTCCCGGCGCAACGCAATTCACTCGAATGCCGTGCGGGGCCAACTCAACCGCCATGCTCCGGGTCAACATCACTTGCGCCGCTTTAGTCGCGCAATAAATGCTTGCGTTCTCCTGCGCGGCATACGCGCCCACTGAACTCACATGAATGATGCTGCCCGGCTGTTTGTGCTGAATCATCTGCCGGGCCACCGTTTGAGAGCAGTAAATAGTGCCCTTTATATTGGTGTCCACAACACGGTCGATCAACTCAAGAGATGAATGCACAAACGGCGCAAGCGCGTTTCTTCCGGTTACACTGGCGTTATTTACCAGGATATCTATCCGGCCGAAGCGCTGAATCACTGACGCGATGCAAAGCTCGATGGCGGCATTGTCACGTATGTCGAGCTCCAGCGAGAGTACGTCCGCGGGTCTCAGTTGCCCGACCGCCTCGCGGCCTCGCTTTTCATCGCGTTGCATGATGACAACTCGGGCACCATGCTCGCTGAGAGCCTTCGCGGTAGCGAATCCAATTCCGGTTGCACCCCCGGTCACGACAGCGACTTTACCCGATAGACTCATAATGAATCGATGGGATACATGGGCCGCTCCAGCCGGGTGTAACTAAGACTTCGCACATCCGCCGCCGAGAGACCGGGAGTATCGACTTCAATGATTTTGGAGGCAATGGGCGCGTAGGCGGCGCGATACGCGATCGCAGCTTTTACCACCACGATGCGCAGCTTCGTCGGCTCGATGCCTAGCTCGCGTAGTTGTTGCAGGTTCCACATGGGCATGCGACGTTCAGTCAACACCACCGATACTCCGCCCGTGTTTACTACCGCGGTGCGTCCCTGATCTTCCTGCACCCCATCCCGCATCGCGCCGGAATTGCGAAACATGCCATCGCTCAACAGCCGCACCATGCCAGTGATTTCCACCGGCTCCCCGTGGTGGCGGTCACATTTTCCGCCTACTTTCAATATCACCTGTTTTCTCACGCCGGCCGCGACGCATATGGCTACGGCTTCCGCGTCGCACAGCAAGACCAGTGCATCGCGCGCCCCTTGCCGCAATAACTCGGCGAGCAGAACAGTACCGTCACCCGGGGTTCCGGCACCCAGATTGTCGCCAATATCGACCAGCACCGTGAGGCCTTGTGGAGTGGCAATCGCCTCGCGGACCGCGGCGGCTGGGCTTGGAAGCTCGCGCGTGAACTCCGCTCGTCGCTGCCAGACCAAATTCGCGAGGCGCTCGGCGACGACGCAAGCGGCTTCCCGACTGTCACCCACCGCTAGCGCAGCAAAGCCGGATTGCGGCACATCCGCGTACGGAAAGCCGACAGCCAGAGTAACGCTGACTAATCCCGGGAGGCCCTCCCACTCTTGTGCGGTAGCCATGATCTCTGCCATCGGTGGGCGTTCAGTGGTTTGGCACAGAATGTGCGGAAGCAGCGGTCTGCGCGCCAATGCCATATGCGGACGCAACCCTTCGCGCAATATTCGGCGCAAGATGTTAGCCGCCTCAACCCCCCGTTCGACCTGATCAATATGGGGATAGGTCTTGTACCCGACAATTGCGTCTGGCCAGCGCACCATCTCTGCAGTCAGGTTGGCATGAAAATCAAGAGTGACCACCACCGGTACTAGGGGGCCGACTGCGGCGCGTACCCGACGCAGGATCTCTCCATCCGCGTCTGGATACTGATCGGAGACCATGGCGCCGTGCAGAGAAAGCAGAATTCCATCGAGCGGAGCCTCGGTTTGCAGTCGGCCAATCAAATCGTTCGACAACGTCTCGAAAGTTTCGTCAGTCAGGGCACCCGACGGCATTCCCCAGGCCATCAATATCGGGACGGCTTCAAAACCGAACCGGTCCGCGCCTTCGAGGAAACCCTCGATCTCAGAGCAGGTTCCCCGCCAGTTACGCGGAATCTCCTCCCCATAATGGAGATGACTCTCTGCGAAACGTTCCATAGTCATTGGCTGCGAAAAGAACGTGTTCGACTCGTGATAAATACCACCAATGGCGACACGCATCAGACGTTAACCTCGAAGAGCTGCGAGTCGACGTCGGCCTCGTCAATCACCGATACTGGGTTTTCCTTCGACGCACTCTGGAGGGAGTCGGGATCTTTGAAGCCGTGTCCCGTGACCAGACAAGCGATGCTGGATCCCGGTTCAATCCATCGTTCCTTGCCGGCACGCAGGCAGCCGGCCAGCGCTGCCGCTCCTGCTGGCTCGCACCAGATTCCTTCCTCAAGCAGCATCTGCTTCTGAGCAGCGAACACCTCAGCATCCGATACTTCAATCCCGCGCCCTCCAGACCTCCGCAACTCCGCCAGCGCGATACCGGCATCGATGTCGAAGGGAACCGACAGTCCGCTGATTCGCGTCGTGCTGATCACCGGTTGGACTTGGTCGCGCCCTTTCAGATAAGCCGAAACCACTGTCGCGCAACCCTCGGGCTGCACCGCATGAACCTTCGGTTGCTTTCCGCCATGTCGCGAGAATCCGCGACACAGTGCCGTAAATAGTCCGCCACCTCCGACCGGTACAAACAGATGATCCAGCCCTCCCCTGCATTGCGCTGCCAGTTCGGAAGCGATGTCCTCCACGCCTTGCATCCCTACCGGGCAGTACCTGTAGGCAGACACCACCAGCGGCATTGAATGTTTGTCGGACATTGAAGCCAGGCGATGGTAGACGCGCTGCGTGACATCCGGCGAAGTGGTGAAGTCTTTCACCCGAAAAACTCGCGCACCGTGGCCCAATATCTGCTGAAGTTTGCCCGAAGGCGCGTCTTCATTGACCAGGATTGCGCAGGCAATTCCATAGCGAGCGCAGAACGAGGCCAGCGATGCGCCAGTATTGCCCGACGAGGTTGCTATGCATGTTCGCACTCCCTGGTGTAAGAATCGGCTAATCTCGGCAGCCACAAAACGATCTTTATAAGAACCGCTGGGATTGCACATCTCCATTTTAAAAAGCAGGCGCAAACCCAGCGCCGGACCGATTCGAGCACTCTCCACTAGTGGAGTGCTTCCTTCGCCCATAGTTGCCCGTTTCAAAACGTAAGACCCTCCTGTCCGATCTGTGGTCCCAGAAAGCCCTTGCGAACTTCCGCTATAGCGCGGTCTAGATGGCATTGACCGCCTCGCAGTGTGAAGAGACCGTGGCCGGGGAATAGTCCCTCTACTCCCAATCCGCCCAACTTAGGGAGGTCGATGCGATATCCCGACATACCCGATCCTGCCGCATTGATAACGCCTAGCACTCCGCCGTAAAAAACTACATCCCCGCAGAACAGCCAGGGGCTCCCGGAGAAGCGGGTTAGATAGCAGAACGAGTCGGGGCTGTGGCCACGCACGTGGAAGGCCGTGAATTCGACTCCCGCTGCAGAAAACGTCTCGGCATCACGAACTGTCAGGTCAACCGGACAAGGGGTGAGCCGACTGTCCGCCGGATACACTCCTTGTTCGCGAGCCACACGCAGCCCGCTCGCTTCCTCGTCACCGGTTTCCAAGATCGCTTTTGAGGGCACCGCCGCAATCACGGCGCATCCGGTAGCCTCGCGAACCGAGGCAGCGCCACCACAGTGATCCATATGTGCGTGGGTGAGAAGCAGGGCTGTGAGTGTGCAGCCCGGAAGATCGGACCTGAGATTGTGTAAAAGCTCGTGGCTGTGGGTTCCGGCACCCGCATCGATCAACACCACGCCTTCGGGCCCGCGAAGGGCGTATACGTGGCAGTCTGACGGACCCGCCAGCCCGAACTGTAAGCTGGCCACCACCGCGAGGGAATTCTTAATTCGCATAAAGCGTCGACAGTATACCGTACAACTAAATCAGTCAAGGCCCGCACGTCGGATGGCGTCGAAAATTTGATAGTATTACGGCGCTTACGTCCGAACCAAGGGTGTTAAAGTGCGCTGTGATTGGCGCTGTCACGGCTTTACTGCAAAAAGACGCGAATTTGATCTTTAGGTTTTGCGTGAGAAGAGAGGCTTTGGGAAAGCCAGAAGTCCTGGCCGGAGCTTCTTTGAAATTCGATCAGCTAAGCCGTTACCGGTGGGGATGTTCTGCGGAGCCAGCATTTCATTTTCTGGAGTGATTAGAATTCGATAAGAGACGGAATCTTTTTTTCTCGACAATCTATAAGCAAGTATGTAGTCTGTCGACAGTCTGTTTACTTTTTGCGCTTGTGCACCAAGAAGGAGTTCGTGTGAAGATGTCCAAACTTGCTGGGGTTGTTCCTCCGATTGGTACACCGGTTTGCGAAAAAGATCGAGTCGACGAAGCAGGCCTACGGCGTTTGACACGGTACTTAGTGGACGCCGGAGTGGACGGCATTCTTGCCAATGGAACAATGGGGGGCTTTGCGTTTCTGACTGACGACGAACAGATTCGGGCGATATCGGTGGTGGTCTCGGAGGTGGATGGGGCGATCCCCGTTATGGGTGGCATCGGTGAGACCAGTACCAGCAGAGCTGTCCGCAAAGCCAAACAAATAGTCCAGGAAGGTGTTACCCACCTTACAGTGCTCGCACCCTACTATTTTTTTGCCACCCAAGACAATTTGTACTCTTACTTCTCTGACGTCGCGGCTGCCGTGGATCTTCCCATTTTCCTGTACGACAATCCGGTGCTGACGAAGAACAACATCCATCCCGAGACAGTCGCGCGTCTGCGCGAGGAAATTCCACACCTCGTCGGCATTAAAGAGAGCAACCAGGATTGCGTTAATTTGCAGAAGCTCATCGAACTCAATAAGGGAGACGAGTTCTCCATCCTCACCGGTAGCGAGTTTTTGATTGTGGTGGGATTGCAGATGGGTTGCGACGGTTTTGTCGGCGGTTTGCACAATATCTGCCCTCACATTGCTGTCGCTCTCTACAAAGCCTTTCGTCGCGGTGACCTAATCGGCGCCAATAACTGCCAGGGTGAGTTGAGCGCGACTTGGGAACTATTCCGCTACGGAAATATTTGGGGAGCCTTTGACGAGGCGCTTCGATATCTGGGTATTGCGGATCGGGCTACTGGAGCTCCCTACATCTCCAAACTGGCGTCCGAAGATGTCATCAAAGTGCACACCATTATCGACCAACGTGTCAAACCTTATTGCTCTGTCACGACCGCTTAATTCAGGATATGCTGGAAAATTTTTCCGGATCGCGATAGCGCACCGAGAGGTGCGCCAACATAACTTGTTCGGCCGTTTGGTCGTAGCGTCCCCTGATGAAGTC
The DNA here is from genome assembly GCA_003169715.1 of Acidobacteriaceae bacterium. GTDB lineage: Bacteria > Acidobacteriota > Terriglobia > Terriglobales > Acidobacteriaceae > PALSA-188. The sequence continues at coordinate 16,899 of PNAR01000125.1, forward strand.
CAGCAGCGGCCGATGGGAATCGAGAATGATACGCAGTTTGTCGCTGCGTAATAAAGTCCGCACCGAATGCGCGAACAACGGAGCCGTCAGGCTGGTCAGAATTTTTTCCAGGTAGCTATTCCCGCTATAGCTCCATATCGTGCGGTGGAATTCAAAATCGACCCGCATCGAAAGCTTGGCCGGCGAAGGTTCCATATTTTCAATCGTAAGCACCAGCTCTTCCAGCTTTTTTTCCCGCTGAGGAGTTAAGTGCCTCTTCGCCAAACGCAGCGCCTCTGCCTCAAGGACAACGCGGAGGGCATTAATCTTCTGAATGTCTTCATCATCCAGACTGACGGCGTACATCCCGCGGCGTGGAATATTGACGATTAGCGATTGCTCCTGTAGTTGTTGGAGGGCTTCGCGCACCGGCGCCCGGCTTACACGAAGATCACGAGCAAGCTGGCTTTCATTGAGGCGCTCGCCCGGCTTGATCTTTCCCGTCAGGATGGCGTCTGCCAGTACTTCAACCGTGCGATCCTTCAAGGTTCCGTTATTCTTAAAGGGTTGGAATATGGAGTTTCGAGCCATCAACACTCTCCATTACATGCTCCTGTTCTCCGTCGACGGTATCGCGTAAACCATTGTATGTCAAGGTGTTCACCGAATAATTTCTATGCGGTCCGGCGATCGCCATTCCCGGAGCACCTTTGAGATTGGCACTACACAGTCTTTTCCATTTTTAGCGGAGAGAACCTCAGCACGGTCAAGCGAGCCAAAAGGCAATATTGACGGCTTAAGGTTCGTGATCGCTCCTGACTGCCCGAGGCATTTTCTTTCCGGTGGCAATCGATTTTGCTCTAGGCTTTGCGTCCACGGGGTTGCCCACTTACGCGTAGGAGGCTTTGTTGTGATCGACCAGGGAGGGAGTCTTGTGTTTGGCACGAGCGCGTGCGACGTCTTGTGCTACGGCCATCACCGAGAAGTCCTTATCAAAAATAAAATTAGAAGGACAGGCCGACCATATAAATTTTTTCTTCGGTCCCCAATCTGCAGCGATCGCATTTAATTAGTTCTGAACAATGGCGAACTTGAACGGCTCAATGCAACCGATCATTACAGAATCGCGCCCGTACTTTTGCAATAAATGCTTGCTGATTGCTTCCTGATTCCCTCAAAGGAAATCATCTATTTGTGCATAACCGGTGTAAGGTTTGCCTTGCGCAATAACTTCCTTGAGG
>PNAR01000489.1 GCA_003169715.1 Acidobacteriaceae bacterium
GGAGCTGCCGCTGACCGACGTGATCCGCTCCGCCAGCAATCCGCCCGTACAGGATTCCGCCACTGCCACCGTCGCGCCGCGCATTTGCAGGTAGTTGCCCACTATTTGTTCGAGCGAATCTCCGTTGTCCGAAAAAACCAGATCCCCGAGCTCCGCTTCGATCTCCGCCACCAGTTCATCAACCGTCTGTTGGCCAGCTTCCAGGGTCACTGCCCGCGTCTTCAAATGCAATTGGATTTCACCCGGCCCCGCGAGAATTGTCGTTTGAATATCCGGATGCTTCCCATAAATCGGCGCGACTCTAGCATCGCAATGCGACTCGCCGATTCCCGTAATTTTTATAACGCGCGCTGCAATGAATTGTTGCGGCAGCTTGGCCCGTAGCCGCTCCACGCAAGCCTCGAACACGGCGGTCATTTCATGCGGCGGCCCAGGAAGCAGAAGAATGATTTTCTCGCGGCCGTCGTACTTGCCCGCTATCCATTGTCCCGGCGCAGTGCCATTCGGGTTGGGCACAATCGTTGCCCCGGAAATTACGTCCGCCTGCTTCGTATTGTTAGCGGACATCTTCCAGCCTCGTGCCGCGAAGTGCTGCTCGATCTCGGCGACCATTTGAGGATCTCTGTGAAGTTGCAGCCCCAATGCTTCGGCCACGCACTCGCGCGTTAGGTCGTCCTCTGTGGGACCAAGGCCCCCGGTAAAGATAACGACCTCAGCGCGTGAAACCGCGAGGGTCGCTGCCGCAACCAGATGCCCGGCATTGTCTCCAACTATGGTCTTGAAGATGACCTCGACGCCCATCTGGTTAAGCTGTTCGGTAAGGTAAAGAGAATTGGTGTCCCGCCGGAACGGCGTCAATAACTCCGAGCCAATGGCAATGATCTCGGCATTAACGATCTCCGCATTAATGATCTCCGCATTCACGCCTAGAAGTCTAAACGATACCGACTGCGGCTATTCTTGTGATTTCAATTCGTCGCCGTATTTGCGCGAAATGGGATCTGGTAACGCCACGCACAACGCTCCGCGCTAAGACGATTTGTCAGTGCACAGGCAGTCTGAAGCGCTTTATCTTTTGCGCCGCCGCCACCACAAACTGCACCCGCTGCTCGTGAACATCCATCGTCTTCCATGCACTCATGAAACCAAACATTTTTTCGACGAGTGGGGACTCGTGCCAGAAGACATCCGACTTATTTCTTCAATCCAAAGATTTGCAATTGCTGATTACTGGCCACGAAGACCAGGCCGTTCGCCACGACCGGCACCAAGTTTGCATCGCCGCCCAGATTCGGCCACGCCCCCGCAGTTCCCTTAAACAGTTGCGTCATTGTGCTTCCCCCTGACTCTGGGTTAAACGCAAATAGAGAAATCGGCGCCTTGGTGGACCTCACCGGGCGTGATAGCGCCCAAATAATTGGACTGGCGTTGCCATTCGACGAAATTGTGGTGAAGAAACCCGGATCCTGCGAACCTCCTAATCCGCGAGATCCCATGACCTTCGTCAATGTTACTTTCGGCGATGTTTGAAGCTTCCACAATTGCACCGTCCGGCCGCCGCTGCTCACCACCCGGCCAACTCCGTCTGAGGGATCCACGTAGTAAGACTGGCCGCACCAGCAACCGCCCACATAGTACATGCCGAGCGTGTTATTTCTAGTTGGGGAGTAGCCCCCAAGGTTGTCTTCGTTCATCAGAAACATCGTGCCGATCTTGCCGGCGGCCACCGCCAGATGCGGTTTTGATCCCGGCTGATCGGGCAATACCAGCACCCCGCCGGAACCGAAATCCACATCTCCCGCATCCAGTGTGGATTGGTTTTTCGGAGTAAACAGGTCAAGCACCGTGGTTAGAGTGGATGAAACCTTTACCACGCTCTCCTGAATGTTGGTGACCCCATCGTATGTATTCCCCGCCGAATCCGAATTCCCGGTCACGAACAGGATATTGCCCGCATCATCGGCGGCGGGCCCGTACCCCGCCATCCAGATTGATGAAAGAAAGAAGCCGGTCGGCGAAGCTACCTGCTGATTAACAAGTTCGTTCGACGGGAATGGCTTCAGCGACCCCGCAGTCCAACCCAGCAGCCAGCCGCGCGAGAGATTCGGCGCGAAATCGCAGAAGCTGCCAAACCCCGCATAGATGCTGCCGTTTGCGAGCAACAGCGCTGGGCGTTGCCGCTGGTAGGTTGCGTTGAAGTTGAATCTGCTCCCGTCCGTCAGTGGATGCGATGCCTGGACTAAACGAGGGCTGACCTTGTCGGTCAGGCTCCCCAAGTCGAGCGCGTGAAGGTGGTACGCGGGACCATTCGAAGTTTGCGTGTAAACCATCACGTACAACGTCTTGCTGTCCAGATCAATTACCGGCGTCGAGTTGATTCCCACATTCGGCCCGTTGTTGCTGCATCCTAACGGCAACGAGACCGGCGTTCCGAAATTCGGACTCAGCAACACAATTCCGCTGTGAACGTCAATGGCATAAACCGTGTTACCTTCTGTGGCAACATAAACAACATCGTGCACGCCTGGGAATTTGCCAGCCGTGATTAGCACCCCGGGCGTCACCAGCGGCTGTGCGTCCACCTGATCGTCGAGAGCCACCGTTTGCAGCAGACCAAACGATGGGCTTCCCACAGTGGCAGGCGTCAGCACCGTCTCGGTCTGGTTCCAGCCGGTGCGGTTGTTGTCGTAGTGGTATGTTATGATCGCGACCTGACCTACGGCGGGCATTGCACCCGCCGTGATGAGAACGAGGACTCCAAGCACAGCCGTGCCGCCAATGCGGCAATAACCTTTTCGATGTCCTAACATGTTTTGATCCCCCACTTCTGCTTCTTGATGGTCGCTTCAGACGGACTTGGAACTGGATTACGCGTTTGGCCGGATTCTTAGTGTTTTCCGCACTACAGGGGGAGAAGCGCGGCCTGCCTGATTGTATCTTTAATTAAGCGGATCGTTACGCGAAAATCGTCTATATACCTATTCCATTATTGCGACAGTGAGAAACAATTTACATATTTAAGGGCTGCGCAACAGGTGACTGTAGGAAGTGACTTTGGGAATCCTCCTAATCCGTGGGCCATCTTGACAACCGGCGGCGATTCATCAATCCTAAATACCTTTCCCAGGTGCGGCTTCATTCTCACACTCACATTAGCTCCGTTTACATCCGCAATGCGTCCACAGGATGAATGAGGAAGAGACTCAAAGGCGATTCGCGGACACCTCCGCCCTGGGAGAACTGGCGTGAGCGACTGTCCAAATCTTGGACTCCGCTGGCGGTGTGCAGTTTGGCGCTGGTTGTTTACTCGCGCTCGTTGTTTTGTGGCTTTATTCGCGACGACCTTCCGCAGATCGTCCACAACCCGCAGGTGCAGTCGTGGCAGTACCTTCCGCAGATCTTGACGCTGCACTTATGGAATCACATCCCCCAGTTTCAGGCGCTCTTTTATCGTCCGTTATTCTCGCTTTGGATGCTGGTCATTGATACGATCGGCGGACTCTCGCCATGGTTCTGGCATCTGTCGAGCGTGTTGCTGCACGCCGCCTGTACATACCTCGTGTACCGCTTGAGTAAACGGTTGACAGGCAGCGAAGTTGGCGCTGGAGCGGCCGCGGCGGTTTTTGCGGTCCATCCGATTCATGTCGAAGCGGTGACCTGGGTTTCGGCCAGCAATGAGCTTCTGTTCAGTCTTCTAACGCTGTGGGCAATGATTGTCCTCTTGTCGCCTCGAGAGCGTGGCGATCGAGGGCCAATTCTTTTCAGCACTCTCTTGTATTTCGGCAGCCTATTCGCCAAGGAAACCGGGGTTGTGCTGATCTTTCTCATGGTCGCTTTGGCGTTGATCCGCCTTAAGGATCGGGTAGGCGGCTGGGGCAAACGTTTTGTGGTAGCGAGCAGTCCATACGTGGGAGGGACCGTAGCGTATCTGATTATCCGCTGGTACGTATTGCATGGGATGGGAGTCGAAAAGGGAGAGCGCGGTTGGCGGCAGGCTATCTTTACCAGCCCCTCGATTGTCCTGTTTTATTTGCGAAAGCTGCTTGTCCCCGTGCATTTGAGCGGCGCGTACGTGAACCCCATTTACGCGTCGCCAACTACGGCGTTCTGGCTACCGGCGGCGGCGATTCTCTTATTTGTGGTCTCGATGACATGGCTGGCCTTTCGGGTGAACCCAATCTTTGGCTATTCCGCGGCCCTGATCCTGCTGCCATTGCTGCCCGTACTTGCGACGATCCGTGTGTATCCGCAGGGAGACATGACCCATGACCGATACTTATATTTGCCTTCGGTGGGACTCTGTTTGTTGATCGGGATTGTGGCTGACCGAGCGCGACACTCTGTAAGAAGTGTGCGCATCGTGGCCGCTTCGGTCCTGGGCATTGTGCTGATCTCTTTTTCTGTCCTCACATTCGCACAACAGCGGTTCTACGACAACGACATCACATACTCACAACAGGAGATTGATTTCAACCCCGCTAACGGTTTCCCGTATGCCATGCTCGGGAACGTTTATATGGACCAGGGGCAAACCGATCTCGCCCTGAAGAACTATCGCATGGCGTCCGCACGTGCCCCTGACGATGCCAGAATCAGCCTGCTTCTATCTCGCGGGCTTTTCGCCGTCCAGCAGTACACCGAAACGGAAGCCATCCTGAACCGCCTGTTGTTAAGAACCGACCTTGACGCCAAACGGCAGATTTCCGTCCGTCTTTCTTTGGCTAACGTCGAGATCGCCCTCGGGAACCTGGACTCGGCGCAGCAGTCGCTGCAACAGGTGGAACAAGCCGACCCGAATTTCCCGGAACTCCATTGGGCGCTCGGAATCCTGTACAAGAAGCGAGGACAGATACAACTCGCTCAGACTGCATTTGACAAGGAATATCAGTTGACGGGAGACAAAGAGGCGCAACAGCAATCCGACATGATTACGTTGGAGATGCTTCGAACGCAGCCGGACGATGGACTGCAACATTAAGTCAATGTGGGTACCAAAAGGGGGACCGGCGAGCCCACCCGCGGAGGCTGGCCCCCATCCTCTCGCGCACTTTGCGAAAGAGCCTGCCCTGAGCGAAGTCGAAGGGGTGGGGATTTTGACCTCGTTGAGCTTGGATTTTGACGCTCCAATTTCAGTTTCCCCTTGGCATTTGTCCCCCCAAAGCCGACAATGAGAAGAAGAGCCCTCCGTCATCACTCGATGCGCACGAAAAATGACGGAAAATTCACAGCTTATTAACCATGACGTCCACAACAAAATCTATCCTTAGTCGTTGCCCATCCCATCTCCAGAACGGCCGAATCGTGACGACGGTTCCCAGAACTCCCTTCGTCGCTCCCGTTCTCGCCCGGCGGACATACGTATGAGTACCGCGACCAAGTCTCCCAATCCTGAGCCGGCCCATCAGTACCTCGTGCGCCGCACCGTGGA